>CAZUCM010000265.1:0-5082 GCA_964619235.1 uncultured Terriglobales bacterium | reverse complement strand
GGTGATGAACTACCACAGCTTTGCCGTGGAGGCGCAGGATGGCTCCGGCAACGTCAGCCCCGAGACGACATTCACCTGGACGTATGCACCCACTCCGGCGAATGGTTTTGGTACAGCGGTGAACTTTGAAGCCATTCCCGTGGGCCAGACCAGTGCGCCGCGGACGATAACGTTTTTCATTGCGAACAGCGCCACCGTCGCTGCCATCGATGCCACCACCATGGGAGCTACCGGCCTGGACTTTGCCGTCAGCGATCCCGGCGGCTGTGCGGTGGGAACCACGGTGACCCAGGGCGGTACGTATACGCTGCAGGTGACCTTTGCGCCGAAGTATGCCGGTCAGCGCAAGGGCGCCGTGGTGCTGCTCGGCGCGGCCGGCAGTTTCGTGGGAGTGGCGTATCTCGAGGGCGTGGGGATGGCGCCGCAGGTGACCTTTACTCCCTATACGACGGTGATGTACAACGTGTTGCCGCCGCAGAACAACGCGGATTCCGGCAAAAACCTGGGGGCGCCTGTCTCCGATGTCACCGTGGATGGCGCGGGGAATGTGTATGTCTCGGATCTTATGATCGGCAGCGAGGACCAGTCGGTGCTGGTCAGTCTTGGCGATCTCTGGGAGTATCCGCTGGGGTGCACTTCGCCCTCCTGCATCAAGCTATTGGCGACCACAGTGCCAGGCGACGCCCCGTCCGCCGTATTCATTCCTACGGGCATCGCGATGGACGGCGCGGGCCTGATTTGGATTGCCAATGAGGATGGTCTATGGCCGACGGAATTTCCCACCGTGGGCAGCATATATTCCCCGGAATGCTGGTATCCGACGATGCAAACCTATTGGGACCGCAAGCCCGCCGTAGATGGAGCGGGCGTCGCCTCCTATATTGGCGATGGCATCCTGGAACTCTGCGCCTCTCAACTCGGGGTGGCTGCCACCAGTTCGGTTGCTGCGAATGAAAAGGTGGCGGCGCAGGCCGGCCGGCAAAGCCAGCCGGAAGCCACTGGCGGCGGTGGCATTACGGGCGTAAGTTTCGATTTCAGCAGCACCGCGAACGGCCTCACCGTCGATCCGCAGGGCAACCTGTTTATTGCCGATGCCGGCAACAACGCCGTCAAGGAGGTGCAGGCATCCAGCAACTATACGATTTCGAGGGCGGTAGGCAGCGGTTTCAACAATCCCACCGGCGTGGCCGCGGATGCTTTTGGAAATATCTTCGTCTCCGACACCGGAAACAACGCGTTGAAGATGATGACGGCCGCAAGCGGCTACACGCAGATTCTCACCCTCGCCACGCCCGACCCCAAAGCGATCGGCCTGGCCAATCTCACCGTGGATGCGGCGGGCAATGTGTACCTGGCCAACACAGCCAACCAGTTGACCAATCAACTGGTGAAGCTGGACTTTTCCGATGCGCCGGCGCTGAACTTTGTCACCGCGACCAGGATCGGAACCACCGACACCACCGATGGCACGCTGACCGCCACGGTGAAGAACGGCGGTAACGCACCGCTGATCATCGGCGGACTGGCGTTTTCGAATGTCAACTTCCAGATCGATGCCGCCGCCACCACCTGTACCGCCTCGGCGCCGCTGGCCGCCGGGGCCTCCTGCAATATCGGCGTAATCTTTACGCCGGCCACCACCGGCACGCTAAGCGGTACCCTGACGCTGACGGACAACGCTTTGAATGCGGCCGCCGCGACGCAGCTCTTCCCGCTTTCGGGGACCGCCTACGCGACGCCCACTACCAGCACTCCGGCGGTGGCGGTGGCGCCAACCAGCGGCAGCATCACCACCGCGCAGACCAACCTGGTGACGGTGACGGTCAGCGGCGCCAACGGCGGCCCGGTGCCAACCGGTTCGGTCGCGCTCTTTGGCGGGAACTACTCCTCCACCGCTACGCCATTGAGCGGCGGCAGCGCGTCTTTCACCATTCCCGCGGGCATTCTGGCCCTGGGCAGTAATACGCTGAATGCGGTCTACACGCCGGATGCGGCCTCCTCCAATACTTATGGCACCGGCGCCGGCAGCGCCTCGATCACTGTCTCCGCCGTCGCCAAAAGCACACCGGCGGTGAGCGTGACACCGGCCATGATGGATGTAAGCACCATGCAGAGTCTGCCGGTGAGCATCACCGTCAGCGGTGGCGGCGGAAATCCCACTCCCACCGGTTCAGTGGCGCTTTCAGGCGGCAATTATGGATCTCTGGCGGCGGCGCTAAGCGACGGCAGCGCGTCGATCACCATCCCCGCCGGCTACCTTCCCGCCGGTGCGGTGACGCTCACCGCCTACTACACGCCCGACCTTGCCGGAGCAGCGAACTACAACAGCGCCTCCGGCAAAGGACAGGTGGCCGTCGAGGCCGAGCCGCTGATCACTCCTCTGGTGACGGTGACGCCGGCCTCCGGCAGCATCATCACCACGCAGAGTTTGCCGGTAACCGTGCAGGTGCAGGGTGGCAGCGGCGATCAGCTGCCCACCGGCTCGGTGGTGCTGAGCAGCGGCAGCTACAGCTCCGCGGCAGCGCCGATCAGCAACGGAAGTGTCGTTGTCTCCATTCCCGCCGGAACGCTGGCCGCAGGCAGCAATACGCTGACGGCAAATTACCTGCCGGATAACGCCAGCGCGTTGCTCTATAACAGCGCATCGGGCGCCAATACCGTGAGCGCCGGCAGTCCGCCGCCTGCCCCCACGATTGTCAGCGGACCGGCGAATCCGACGACGGCGGCCACGGCGGCCTTCACCTTCACCGACGCGCAGGCGGGAGTCACCTTCCAGTGCAGTCTGGATGGCGCGGCCTATGCGCCGTGCAGCAGCGGAATCAGTTACGCGTCGATCGCCGCCGGCGCGCATAGCTTTGCGGTGGAGGCCGTGGACAGTTCCAGCAATCTCAGCGCTGCCACTACCTATAACTGGACGGTCAACGCAGCCGCCATTGCGGCGCCAGGCGACTTTGCGCTCAGCGTTCGCGGCTCCGGGCAAACGCTAGCTGCGGGCGGCGAGGCGCAATACACGGTCACGGTGAGCACAACTCCCGCCGGCGATGTTTGCAACAATCCGGTAACGCTTTCGGTGAAGGGATTGCCTCCGGGCGCCACGGCCGGCTTTTCTCCCGCGGCGGTGACGCCGGGTGCGGGTAGCGCCACCTCCACGCTGACCGTGCAGATGGCCGCCACCTCTGCGAAGCTCCGGCCGGATGGCGGCGGCTGGGCGCTGGCCTTGCCGATGCTGGCGGTGATCCTGCTGGCTCCCACGCGCCGGGGACAAAAGCGGAAATCACACAATGCATTTATGATTTTGTTTTGCCTGTTGATATTGGGGGCAGTATGTGCAACTGTGGGTTGCGGCGGCGGTTTTGCCGTGACTCCATCGTCGTCAAGTTATACCCTCACAATTACCGGGACCAATGGAAGCGTCAATCATTCAACCACCGTCACACTTGCGGTGAAGTAGAGGAGTCGAATGCGAATGAGAAGTAAAGCCGCACTAGCCATGTTTTTGGTGATAGCCGCAATCTGCGCGGCGCCGGCTGTAGCCCAAACCGCCCCTGCGCAGGAAGGAGCGCCCGCTGCCGAGGTGGCCGTGGATTATAACTATTTGCATGTCAACGCCCCTCCGGGCGGCTGCGGATGCTTTTCGATGGACGGCGGCAATGCCGCCTTCGCCTACCGCCTTACCAATCCCATCAGCGTGGTGGCCCAGCTGGGAGCGGTGACCACCAATAACGCGAATGGCAGCGGCCATAATCTGACGCTTTCCGGATACCAGGTTGGCGGACGCTATTCGTTCCGCCATTTCTCCCGCATCACTCCCTTCACCCAAAGTCTGGTTGGGATTGCGCACGCCTCGGGGACGCTCGCTCCCAGCCGCCTGCATCTGGGTTCGGACACCGCCTTTGCCATGAGCGACGGCGGCGGCCTCGACGTGAACCTGAGCCGCCACTTTGCCGTTCGCGCCTTTCAGGCTGAGTATTTGCTGAGCATGCTTCCCAACCGCACCTCCAATCACCAGAACAACGTCCGTTTTGGCGCGGGAGTAGTGGTGAAGTTCTAAGACCTCAGGTTATTCACGGGGATTGGCGCCTAAGGGCATTTATCGCCATGCCAACGCCACACCTGCGCCTGCCGCCGCTTGCCTTTTAGCTTTGCCGGGAGCGCTTGCAGGTATTAAAATCCGACGCATAGTACCCCAAGCAAAGGAACGTACCCTGGTTGCTGCCGCTCTTATTGCATTCGCCGGGAACGGAATCCTTTGGACTCTGCCTCGGCAAGACCGCAGCGGGGCCGGATTGGATGGAACGAGACAGCAATCTTCGGCGTAGGCACGGATAAGAATCATGAATCAACAGATCAGCGTCGGCGCAAAAGTGACACAGTTGAGGGAATCCCGCTCCATGAGCCGGGAACAATTGGCGGAGCGCAGCACGCTGCCGCTGCAGCTTATCGAACAGATTGAAACCGATGGGCTGATCCCGGGCCTTTCTCCGCTGCTCAAGATCGCCCGGGTGCTGGGTGTGCGTCTGGGCACCTTTCTGGATGGCGAGGAGCAGGCGGGCCCGGTGATCTCCCGCAAGAATCAACTTGCCAGGGCGCCGCGTTTCGCCGGTGGTACGCGCGCCGATCGTGTGGGTATGGACTTCCACGCGCTCGCGCCGGGCAAAACCGGACGCCATATGGAGCCGTTCATCGTCGAAGCCCATCCCGACGCCGAGGTAAAGCTTTCCACCCATGAGGGCGAGGAGATGCTCTATATTCTCGAAGGCCGCGTGGAACTGCTTTATGGCAAGGAGTCCTACACGCTGGAGCCCGGCGACAGTATCTATTACGATTCGGTGGTGCCGCACCAGGTTCGTGCCGTGGCATCGCCCGCAAGGCTCCTGGCCGTGGTTTACGCACCCTTCTGAGGGCGGAGAATTCATGCCGGAATTGATCGAACAGACGCTTGGCCGTTTACTGGAAGCCCAGACGGAAGAACATCCCGACCGCGAATTCATCGTCTATGCGGATCGCGATTTGCGCTGGAGCTACAAGACCTTCAACGCCCGCGTAAATGCCATGGCCAACGGATTGCTGGCCCTGGGAGTG
>CAZUCM010000264.1:0-5138 GCA_964619235.1 uncultured Terriglobales bacterium | reverse complement strand
GAGCGCATCACCGAAGTCCTGACGCAATTTCTGGATAATGCCGCCAAATACTCGCACCCCGGAGGTCGCATTCGCATTACCGGCGAACTGGCCGACCGCACAATTACCATCAGTGTCGCCGATCAAGGCGCCGGCATCGATACCTTCGAACAGGCGCTGGTGTTTGACAAATTCTATCGCGGCCGCAATAACCGCGCTTCCGTGCAGGGAACCGGCATGGGCCTGGCCATTGCCAAAGCCATTGTCGAAGCCCATGACGGCACGATAGGCGTCACCAGCCAATTGGGACACGGCTCGGTCTTCTATTTCACGCTTCCGGTAGCGTAGCAGCAGCCACACGCAACAAGCTTCATGCAACAAGCCGGACGGAAACGGCCGCCGCTCGCCATCTCCATCGCGTTTGGCCTGGTGCTGGAAGCGTGTTGTTTGCCGCTTATGCTTAACGCCGGGATAGCTCATTCGCAAAAGTTTTCAAATACTTCATCCCCGTATCGCACATCACGGTAACCACGGTCGCGCCGGAGCCCAGTTGTTCGGCCAATCGCAAAGCGGCGATTACATTTGCGCCGGTTGAGGTTCCGGCAAAAAGACCTTCTTCGCGGGCCAGCCGAAACGCCATGGCGATAGCCGCTTCCGTGGAAACCCGCTCAATCTGATCGGCAATGCCTTCCCGCCACAACGGCACGACAAAGCCCGCTCCAATCCCATCAATCTTGTGGGCGCCTGCCGGGCCGCCTGATAGAACCGGAGATTCCGCGGGCTCCACAGCAACGATTCTGATCTTTCCCTGGTGGCAACGCAGGGCTTCTCCGGTTCCTCGTATTGAGGCCGCAGTCCCCACGCTCTGCACAACACCGTCGATCTGTCCGCCGGTCTGAATCCAGATTTCCTCCGCCAGTCCGTGATATGCCCCCATCTGATCCTGGTTCTTCATCTGATCGGTCCAGAAGGCCCCGGTATCGGCGGACACCACGCGGGCGGCCTCGATCATGTCGCGGGTCAGCTTCTCCGTCATTCCGCCACCCTCGCTGCGTACGATTTGCAGGCTGGCGCCCAGGAGTTTCATGTGATCGAGTTTTTCCCGGGAGAAGGCATCCGAAGTGACGATATGGAGTGGATGTCCCTTCACCGCACACACCAGCGACAGCGACACGCCCGTACTTCCGCCGGTATATTCGACCACCGCACCATTCGCCGGAAGGCGTCCGTCCGACTCCGCCGTTTCGATCATCGCCAGCGCCATTCGGTCCTTCATGCTTCCGGTGGGATTCTCGCTTTCCAGTTTGAGAAGAATGCGCGAACCATTACCGGGCGCGATGTTGCGCAAAGCCAGCAGAGAGGTATTGCCAATGCACTGCAGAATGTCCTGCGGCAATTTGGTCATAACGATCCGTACTCCGTTCAGGCAAGTCACCTGACAGTGTATGGCAAAGCCAAACTGTCCGCATTCCCGACGATTACCAGGCGCCTCCCCCGCATCCACGCCCCCATACGAGGCTGCTTGACTTTTATAACCATGTTATATATATTAACGTTGTTAACTTAACGCTGTTCTGCAAGGTGACACCGTTATGGGAATTAAGGAACGCCGAGAGCGGGAGCGGTCAGAGACCAGGGAACGAATCCTGGACGCCGCGCGGGAGCTGTTTGCCTCGACCGGCTATGAAGGGGTCGGCATGCGGGAAATAGCCGCGAAAATCGAGTATTCCCCCACCGCTATTTATGCGCACTTCGCCAACAAGGAAGAGCTGTTTCATGAGATCTGTTACGCGGACTTCAGGAAGCTGGCCCATTCGTTTCGGGATATTGCCGCCACGCCTGACCCTCTTGATCGCATCCGCCGTGCCGGCGAGGCCTATATCGAGTTTGGCATAAACCACCCGAATCATTACCGGCTGATGTTCATGACCCACCATCCCTTCGACAAATCGGCTTGCCCTTGCGACCTGCCGGAAAAGGGAAATCCGGAAGAAGACGCCTACGCCTTTATCAAGCTCGCCGTTGCCGATGCCATTCGCGCCGGCGTTTTCCGCGAGGAGATCAACGATGTCGAATTATTGGCACAAACGCTATGGGCGGCCGTACATGGAATCGTCGCTTTGGAAATCTCCAGGCGTAATGACCACTGGGTGGACTGGCGTCCGATAAAGCTGCGTGCGCGCTTCATGCTGGATTCCCTGTTGCCCGCTTTACTAAAAAGTAAGGAGTAAGCGCATGCCCCCGCTGGCCGAAAGGAACCTGTTTCACGACAAAGTGCGGCTGACGGTCACGCTCACCGGTATTGTCTTTGCCGTGGTGCTGATCGTAGTTGAACTTGGATTATTCGTGGGCTTCACGGTGGCGACCTCCAGCATCATCGACCACTCCGGCGTCGATCTGTGGATCGGTTCCCGGCACGTGCCCTACATCGAACAGGGAGTTCCCTTCTCCGAACGCAAACTGAATCAAGTGTTGGCAACGCCCGGAGTGGCAGTGGCGGAAAAATACATCGTCGGGTTCAACCGCTGGATGCGGACCGACGGCGGCAAGGAAAGCGTACAAATCGTGGGCTTCAATCCCGATTCCGGCATTGGCGGTCCCTGGAACGTGGTCGCGGGACATGTGGCTGACTTGAAAGCTCCCAATGCGGTGTTTGTCGACGAAATCTATCTCAAAAAACTCGGCATTCGCCACCTCGGGGAGACTTTTGAGATCAACGGCCGCAAGCTGCGGGTCGTCGGCCTCACTCGCGGCATCCGCTCGTTTACCACCTCTCCGTACGTCTTCACCACCTTTAAGCACGCGCAGGATTTCACGGGCCTTCGCGAAGACCAGACAATGTACATCCTGGTGAAAGCCGCGCCGGGAGTGGACGTTGGCGCCCTCCAACAACGGCTCGCCTCGCGTTTGCGCGATGTTGACGTCCTCACCACCGCGCAGTTCAGCCGCATGACCCGCGATTACTGGATGTTTACCACCGGCGCCGGAGTCGCGGTGCTGATGGCTGCCGTACTGGGACTGATCGTTGGCGTGGTAGTGGTTGCGCAAACGATCTATGCCACGACCATGGATCACCTTCGCGAATTCGGCACCCTTAAGGCTATGGGAGCGCCCAACAGCTATGTGTACCGCGTAATCCTGAAGCAAGCTGTGATCAGTGCCCTGCTCGGGTACGTGCTGGGAATGATTGTCAGCGTGTTGGTGGTTCATGGCAGCGCCAAGGGCGGCGCCGCCATTCTACTGCCCTTGCCTATGGCGGCCGGTATGTTAGGCCTGACCCTGGCGATGTGCATAGGGGCCGCGTTGGTCTCCATTAACAAAGTAACCCGGCTCGATCCGGCGATGGTATTCAAGGGCTAACCACACATGCAACCTTCCGTTTCAGTTCGCGCGGTCACGAAAATCTTTGGCGAGGGTGCAGCCGCCACCCCCGCGCTGCGGGCAGTGGATCTGGATGTCTTCCCCGGGGAGCTGGTCCTGCTGATGGGACCCTCCGGAAGCGGCAAAACCACGCTTCTTTCCATCATGGGTTGCATCCTGCGCGCCACATCCGGCAGCGTTCGCGTTGCCGGCGAAGAGGTAACCGCAATGAGCGAACGGCAACTGCCGCGCATACGGCTGCAACATATCGGTTTTATCTTTCAGGGGTTCAATCTTTTCCCAACGCTGACGGCCGGCGAGAACGTTGAATTGGCTCTGGACTTGAAGAAGGTGGACCGCCGCACCGCCCGGCGCCGCGCTGGCGAACTGCTCGATCAAGTGGAAATGGCCGGGAAATATCATTCGTTTCCCGCCGACTTGAGCGGCGGGCAGAAGCAGCGGATCGCGATTGCGCGGGCGCTGGCCGGCGATCCGGAGATCATCCTGGCCGATGAGCCCACGGCGGCATTGGACTCCCACACCGGACACACGGTGATGGAATTGATGCGCGATCTCGCCCACCGGCGAAACCGCGCCGTCGTCATCGTGACCCACGACAGCCGCGTGCTGAGCTTTGGCGATCGCACCATACGCCTGGAGGATGGATGTATCGCGCACGAAAATAGCGCGCCCTTGCACTCACCAGCGCAACGCGCCCCGGATACGCTTCCCTGCGATCTGACTTTGGCATAAACCTTGAAGCTCTACGATGCGGTTCTTTTGAGGATGGTCATGCACAAGAGACTCACAATCATCATTCTGCTGCCACTGCTGCTGATCGGGGCAACGTTCGTCGTTGTCGGCCGCCACTCGACAACGGCACGGGCAGCCACGCAACCGGCAGGCCCGGCTGCAGACCTCGTCGCCGGTCCCGGCCGGGTGGAACCGGGCTCCGAAGACATCAAACTGGGCAGTGAAATCAGCGGCAAGTTGAAGCAGGTTCTGGTGGAAGAGGGCGATCAGGTCCAGGCCGGCCAGGTAATGGCCATTCTGGAGAACGACGATTACCGCGCCCAGGCCGATTCGGCTGCGGCGCAAGTGGTCCAGCGGGAAGCCGAATTACGTAAGGTCATTAACGGCGCCCGTATTCAGGAACGCCGCCAGGCCTCCTCCGCCGTCACCGAAGCGCAGGCCGTGCTGGAGAACGCGCGCGCGGATGCGGAACGCCACCGGAAGTTGTTTGAGGCCGGAGTGGTTTCCCGCGAAGAGATGGACCACTATCAACGCGAATACGATGTCGCCAAAGCTCGCTATGACGAGGCCTCGCAGCACCATGCACTGCTGGACGACGCGGCCCGCGAGGAAGACCGGTCCATGGCCGAAGCCAACCTGCAGTTGGCCAAAGCACAACTGCAGGAGGCTCGGGCGCGCTATGAAAAAACCCTTATCCGCGCCCCCATCGCCGGGATCGTTTTGCGCAAACATCATCGCAGCGGAGAAAGCGTCACCAACTCCGGAACCGTTCCCGATCCGATTGTCACACTGGGAGATACCAGCGTGCTGCGGGTGCGCGTGGATGTGGATGAAAGCGACATCAGCCGCGTTCGCGTCGGCCAACCGGCGTACGTCACCGCTGACGCATACGGCAAGACCAAATACTGGGGACATGTGGTCCGCGTGGGCGAAGAACTGGGCCGCAAAAACGTGATCACCGAAGAGCCCACCGAGCACGTAGACACCAAGATACTCGAGACCCTGGTTGAACTCGACCACGGCGTTCGCATTCCTGTGGGTTTGCG
>CAZUCM010000263.1:0-5138 GCA_964619235.1 uncultured Terriglobales bacterium | reverse complement strand
GAAATTCTTAATGTAAGAAAGCGCTTATCGGAGCCGCCAGGTGCAACCGGCAAAAATTCCTTGACGGCATCTCAAGAAGTCGAGCAGTTCTGCCGAAATGACAAATTAGGTTTGGCCGGTTCCGCGGGGAACCCTGCCCGACAGGCAGGTTCTCCGCGGGTCCGGGAGGGCAGTTGCGGGCCGGGTGCGAGCATTGAAGGCGAGGGAGTCACATGACGAATCGCATGAAGCGCGCTCAGTCGCTCCGTCCGGGGCCGGTAGATTGCCAGGCCTTCCATAATCCTTGGAGAGGAAAACAATGAACATCGCGACAAATTCCCCAGAAAGCACGCAACGAGTGGTGCTGGAAACCTCGGCCCAGACCGGTTTGCTCCAGATTGTCAGTTTCCGGATCGGCGCGGAAGAGTTTGGCCTTGAAATACTAAAGGTGCAGGAAATCATCCGCGTTCAGGACTTGACCCGCGTTCCCAATCTTCCCGACTTCGTCGAAGGCGTAATCAACTTGCGCGGGAAGGTGATTCCGGTCATCGGGCTGCGGCGCTGGTTCGGGCTGGACCAGCAGACCTATGACAAGAATACCCGCATTATCGTCGTGGAAGTCAGCGGATCGGTGCTGGGATTCATCGTGGATTCAGTCTCGGAAGTGTTGCGCATTCCCAGCGACACTGTGGAACCGCCGCCGCGAATCGGCAAAGTGGAACGCGATTACATTGCCGGGGTCGGCCGTCTGGACGATCGCCTGCTTCTGTTGCTCAACCTCGATCGTCTGATGACCAGCTCGGAAGTATTGCAATGCGAGCCGGCTGAGGCCTGATTTCATGTCCAACAATGACGAACTGGCAAATGATCCGACCCTGATCCAGGAGTTTGTTACGGAAGCGCAGGAAGGCCTGCAACACCTGGACGAAGATTTGCTTTCGCTCGAGCAGGCGCCCGATGCGATGGAGATGCTGGACCGTATCTTCCGTACGGTTCACACCATTAAGGGCACCGCCGGATTTCTGGGCTTTGATCAACTGGTGGCGGTTTCACACGCGGCCGAAGATGTGCTCAATTCGCTGCGCAAAGGCGAAAGCGTGGCCGGAAGCGAGACCATCGACACGCTGCTGGCCTCGTTCGACCGGATTCGTGTGATGATCAATGACATTGCCCACAATGCCATCGTCGTATACGACCTGGACGAATTGGTAGCCCGATTGCGCAGTCTGCTTCCGGCTGCCGGCGGCGAGGAAGGCTCGGCCCAATCGGCGCAGGAAATGCTGGATGCGGCGGTAAAGGCGGCCAACGCCCGGGCTGCGGCGGAAGAATTGGCAGCCGGGGCCGTGGGCGGCGAATCGACGCCCGCCGAAGCGGTTGCCCCCGGCGACGAAACCATTACGGCGACGGCCGGAGCTGCGGCTGCGGGACGCCCCGCCGTGCCCACTGCCTCCATGGAGTCGCAGCGCATAACGAATATGCGCGTAGATGTGGTCAAACTGGACGAACTGGTGAACCTGGTCGGGGAACTGGTGCTGCAGCGCAACCGCCTGGCCGAACTGAACCGGCAGCACGTCGAAGGCAGGCTGCACGGCAGTGATTTTGACGATGCCCTGGGAGACGCCATTGCCCGGCTGAGCTTTGTTGCGGACGAATTGCAAGGCGCCAGCCTGCGAACGCGCATGATCCCCATTGACAATGTATTTCGCCGCTTCCCCCGCGTGGTGCGGGATCTTGCCCATTCTCTGGGAAAGCAGGTGAAGCTGGTGATCCATGGCGCCGAGACGGAACTGGATAAGACCATGGTGGAGCAGATTGCGGACCCGCTGGTGCACCTGGTGCGCAATGCCCTCGATCATGGCGTGGAAATGCCCGAGGACCGCGCGGCCAAGGGGAAGCCCAGGGAGGGCACGGTTACGCTGGAGGCCACCCAAAAGGGCGACCATATCGTCGTTTCCATCAGCGATGACGGCAATGGGATCGATCCCGAACGCATCGGCAGAAAAGCGGTGGAAAAAGGCCTGGTCACCGCCGACCGGCTGCGCAGCATGTCGGTTCATGAAATCATGGATTTTATCTTCCTTCCCGGATTCAGTACCGCGGAAAAGGTTAACAATGTTTCCGGCCGCGGCGTGGGAATGGATGTTGTCCGTACCAATTTGAAGAGCTTGAACGGTTCGGTCGCGGTGGAGAGTCATCTCGGGCTGGGTTCGACGTTCACTCTGCAGTTACCGCTGACTCTGGCCGTGATTCCCGTGCTGTTGGTGCGTATTTCGCAGGAAACCTACGCACTGCCGCTGCACTCCGTAGTCGAGACCGTCCATGCGCTGCGCCGCGATCTTCATGACGTGGACGGCGCCGAGGTCCTGCGCATCGGCCAGCGCGTATTGCCATTCTGCCGGCTGGAACGGCTGTTTGGCTTGCCCGACAGCACCAATGACCTGATGCGCGTCGTGATCCTGGGTATCGGCGAGCAACGCATCGCGCTGGCGGTCGATCAGTTCCTGGGCCAGGAGCAGACCGTAATTAAGTCCCTAGGCTCATGTTTACGCCGCGTGCCGGGCATTGCTGGTGCTACCATCAGCGGAGACGGTCGCGTGCGGTTGATCGTCGATCCCGCCGGCTTGCTGGGATTGGTCCAGAACCATCATTTGGGGAAGTTTGAGGTGGCGGTGTAATGGCGGATTTTGGTTTGGCTCAAGCTCCGGTGCTTGATCCGGCGGCTACCGCCCACCTGATGCGGATACGCGATCTGGTGTATCAGGTGGCGGGCATTTTTCAAGCGGACTCGCGGCTCAATTTTCTGCGCGACCGGTGCGAGCGCCGAATGAAAGTCGTGGGAACGCCGGCCTTGCGCGACTATTATCAGTACCTCACCACCTCTTCCGACCGGGGTGGGGAAATGCATCAGTTGCTGAACGAGATCACCATCGGAGAAACCTGCTTCTTTCGCAACGAACCGCAGTTGACGGCCTACCGGCAGGTGGTGATTCCGCAAGTGGTCCAGAGCAAGCAACGCCTGCCTTTCAAGCACGTACGCATCTGGAGCGCCGGCTGTTCCACCGGCGAAGAACCTTACACCCTGGCTATGCTGATGCTGGAAGACAGTAACACCGTCCTGCGCGGGTGTACGTGGGAAATTATGGCCACCGATTTGAACGACCGCTCGCTGGAGAAGGCCAAGGCCGCCGTTTATGACGATTATGCCCTGCGCAATCTTTCTCCGGTGCTGAAGATGAAATACATGCGTCCGCGGGCCGAGAAATTTGAAGTGATCGAATCGGTCAAGGCCAAAATCAACTTCAGCCGCTGCAATCTGCTGGATGACAGCCGCATGGTGTTCATGAAAGCCATGGACGTCATCCTTTGCTGCAACGTATTGATCTACTTCGAGGGAGCGGCCAAACGCCGCGTGATTTCGCATTTCTTCAACAACCTGAATCCCGGGGGATATTTTTACCTGGGCTATTCCGAATCGCTGTTCGGATTTAACGACGATTTTCGGCTTGTTCACTTTCCGGGAACAACGGCGTATCGCAAACCCGAACGTACTATGGAGGCGGGAACCCGATGAGTGAAATAGTCAATCTCGACGAAGTCCGCCAGCGCATTCGTAATCTTGATTCGGTGCCGATCGTGCCGGCCATCCTGCGACCGCTGTTGAATCAGTTGAATCGGCCGCCGGAAGACGTGAAAATAGGCTCGCTGGTGGAACTGGTGGCCTGCGAAAACTCACTGGCCGCCAAGTGCCTGCAGATGGCCAATTCACCCTTGTTTGGCCGCGCCAAACCCGTCAACACGATTCGCGGCGCCGTAATTGCGCTGGGCATTCAGCGCCTACATGCCATCCTCCTGTCCGCTTGCATGATTGACGTGTTCCGCACCGCGGGCGGGGAAATCGACGTCACCGTGTTCTGGGAGCATTCCTTCGCCTGCGCGCTGGTCGCCCAGCAATTTGCCCGCAAGATCAATCATCCGGAACCGGAGAAGGCTCATCTCACCGGTTTGCTGCACGATCTGGGACTGATCCTGAGCCTGGTGATTTTCCCCGAACAGCTGCGCAAGGCAATTACGGCCAGCAAAGAAAAGAACATTCCTCTGGAAGTCGCGGAACGGGAGACCTTTGGTTTCTCGCACTGCGAAACCGGCGCAGTTGCCGCCCAGGAGTGGCGTCTGCCGAAGGAAGTCGCCGAAGTCATCCGCTACCATCACACCGATAATTTCTCCGACCATGACGATCTGGTGTCGGTGGTGCATCTGAGCGACCGGCTGTGCCAGCTGGGCGGTCTGGGGTACGGCTATCCCATGATGATCGAAGTGGACATGGTGAAAGATCCGGCGTGGGAAGCGCTGCAAATGCATCATCCGGATTTGCGCAAGCTCGATCTGGCGCGCTTCACCTTCGAGCTGGAGACGTACTTCGTGGAAGTGAAAAAGATGGTTGCGGTGCTGTTCCGCGTATAAAGCCACATGCCCACTGAACCGGTAATTCGCGTACTTGTCGCCGACGATAGCGCCTTCATGCGCACCGCTCTTTCCCGCATGATCCAGTCCGATCCCGGCCTGCAGGTGGCGGGCATGGCCCGCGACGGCATGGAAGCTTTGCAGTTGATTCGCACTCTCGATCCCGACGTTGTGACCCTGGACATCGAGATGCCGCGCATGAACGGCCTGGAAACCTTGAAACACATCATGGCGGAAATGCCGCGTCCGGTGATCATGGTCAGCTCCCTGACCCAGGACGGAGTGCGCGCTACGCTGGACGCTTTCGAGTTGGGGGCTTTTGACTGCATCCCCAAGCAGCTTTCGTATGCCAGCCTGGATATTGTCAAGATTCGGCAACGCCTGGTGGATCAAATCCGGAATGCGGCCGAGCGCCGCCGCTTTCTGGCGAAGCCCCGGCCGGCGATGCCGGTCAGTGCACCTCCGCCGGTTGCGGCCCCAGCGGCGCACCGGCATAACCAGATCGCCATAAAGGTTGTGGCGATTGGCATCTCCACGGGCGGTCCCAAAGCGCTGCAGCAGATTCTGCCGATGCTGCCCGCGGACCTTCCGGCCGGCCTGGTGATTGTGCAGCACATGCCCGTGGGATTTACCGGGCCCTTCGCCGAACGACTGCATGGTTTGAGCCGCATTACGGTGCGGGAAGCATCGGAGGCCGC
>CAZUCM010000262.1:0-5142 GCA_964619235.1 uncultured Terriglobales bacterium | reverse complement strand
GCAGGCGGGGGCGCCTGCGCTACGTTTGCCGCGCTGATGGTCGGTCGAAATCTTTTGGGCTTCCGTTGCAAATGTCCGGATTGTCGGCCATCCGGAAGTAATTCCCGCCGCTTCGTCAGGTCTGAAATATGGCCCCAGGTAGCGAGCTGTAGCTTCACACCAGATTTTCTCGGCTGCAAACACACATGATTGTGGCTAATCAACAACGACAGAAGAACTCCTTGCAGCACAAAGATTTCCAGAGGTGATTTTCGGATGGGTTTGCCGCCGCGTTTCGTTGTCTGTGGGCGCTTTCGAGTTGGCCACGAAGGCCTCGGCGACGGGATTGCGTTGCAGCCCTTTGTGGCGTCCTTAGAGCGGCGGGTCTCAGGGGAGGGGGCCCCACCCAGCCGAGGGCAGCCGCTTGTTGCCAAAGTGGGCTTTGCAAAATGTTGGGAGCGGGCTGATTCCCAAGCCCGCTTTTGGCTTGTTGGGGCGGAGTTACCGGAGAGGAGACGGAAGGCACAAGAGTCTTGTTGTAAGCTAAAGTCAGCCCGAATCATGACTTCCTACGATTCCGCAGTCGCTCAGCTTCATCAGCTCGGATTCGAATTGGCCCGAAGTTCCGGCCGCAAATTCGATCTGGAGCTGGTGCGGGTGTTGCTGCAGGCGCTGAATCATCCCGAGCGGCGTTTTCCGTCCGTGCTGGTGGCCGGAACCAATGGCAAAGGTTCGACCTCCGCCACGCTGGCTTCCATCCTGCAAACGGCCGGGCACCGCACCGCGCTGTATACCTCACCGCATCTGTTGCGCGTCAACGAGCGCATTCGCATCGACGGAGGCGAGATTTGCGACGAGGATTTTGCCGCCGCTTACGACCAGGTGGAAACCGTGGTTCAGCAGTTGCTCAGCGGCGGCCGGCTGCCCTGGCATCCCAGCTTTTTTGAAATGTTGACGGCGATGGCATTCACCCATTTTGCCGCGCGGCAGGCCGGCATTGCCGTGCTCGAGGTGGGCATGGGCGGACGCCTGGACGCCACCAACGTCGTGGATCCGCTGCTTTCGGTCATTACCGACATATCGCTGGACCACGAGAAGTTTCTGGGCAATACCATCCGCGAAATCGCCGGCGAAAAAGCCGGCATCCTCCGGCCGGGAGGAATTCTGGTGACGCTGCCGCAACACCCGGATGCCAATGAAGTGATCGGCAACACCGTATTGCAGCTCGGCGCGCAGGCCGTCAGCGCGGTCCCGTTTGTGCCGCCCATATCGCCGGCAGCGGAATTGCAGGCGCCGGCCCGCTATCCGTTGGAGGTGATGGGAGAGCGGATTGAAGTGGCTTCTCCCCTCGCGGGACGGCATCAGTGGCGCAATCTCGCTCTGGCGATCGCCGCCGCGCAACAGTTGAACGGCATGGGATTCCCCGTGTCGCCACAGGATGTGGAGCGCGGCATTCAGGAAACCAACTGGCCGGGACGCTTCCAGATTCTGCCGGCCAATCACGCCGCCGGTACGCCGGAAATTGTCCTCGACGTTGCCCATAATCCCGCCGGCGCATGGGCTTTGCGCGCCGCGCTTTCGGATCGCTATCCCAGCCCTGCCGGCCAACCGCCGTCCGGCGGGAGCGGACTGGTCATGATATTTGGCGCCATGCGCGACAAGCCCATCCGCGAGATCGCTTCGATTCTGTTTCCCTCGGCACAGCAGGTAATTGTGACGCACGCCGAAACTCCCCGCTCGGCCACTCCCGAGGAGATCCGGACTGTGGCCGCTGGAATCGTGAAAGACCTCGAGTCGGAACCCTCGGTGGAAAAAGCCATGCAGCGCGCCTTTGCTCTGGCGGGAAGCCAGGGGGTGGTCGTAATCACCGGTTCCATTTACATTGTGGGCGAGGCTATTGCCGCATTGCGGATCCCCGGGAAAGGCCGCACTGATTCGTGAACTCGACGCTGACGATGCCAAGCGAATCCCAATTCCGGAATGCCCTCAGCTGGTGCCGATGCATCTGCGTGATGGTTCCGCTGATCGTTCTCTATACCATCGTGCTCGGCAGTTGTTCGCTTGTGTGCTCGCTCTTCGATCGCCGGGGCCGATGGCAGCACGGGTGCGCCCGCATCTGGTCGTGGCTGATTCTTAAGACAATTCTTTCGCCCGTACACATCAGCGGCGCGGAACACCTGGCATCCGGCAGGCCCACCGTTTACGCGGCCAATCACACCTCGTCCCTGGATATTCCGCTCCTGTACGCGAATCTGCCCAACCAGTTCCGCATTCTGGCCAAGGACGAGTGGTTTCACTATCCCTTTCTGGGCTGGCATCTGCGGCGCTCCGGCCAATTGGCGATCGACCACTCCAATCGCGCCACCACCGTTCGCAGCGTGCGGAAGGCGGTGGAAACGCTTTGCGGCGGCATGCCGTTAGCCATCTTTCCCGAAGGCGGACGCTCGCGTACCGGCCAGATCCGCGAATTCATGAGCGGCGCTTTTTACTTCGCCATCAAGGCGCAGGCGGATATCGTTCCCATTGTCATCGTCGGCGCTTACGAAGTGCTGCCCATGAATCACGTCCACGTCCGTCCCGGCCGCATCGATATGCTGATCGGCGAACCGGTCTCCACCGCGGGACTCGGCTTGCGCGATATGGACGCTCTTGGTGAACGCGTGCAGCACATCATGGAAGAGATGTACTACGTCCATTCGCAGGTTCCCGATCCGCGCAAGGTGGCAGCAACCGAGTAACCGCCGTCTTTCATTTCCCCTTCCTCGTTAGAATCAGGCGATACCTGTGCCGGAGGGCGAGCGAGGCCGCGCCCTGATGCGGATTCGAGGCGGGTCTTCCGGTCGCGTCAGGCTGTAAACTGTAGGTGACGCGGACAACAGGAAACGTGAAACGCTCACTACGCATTGCCATTCCACTGCCGCATTCCTCGAACGCCGGCTTCTCGGCCAAGGCGCTGCCGCAATATTGCCGTGCGCTGGAAGTGGCCGGGGGAGAACCCGTGGTCGTCGGCTTCGACCTGGACAATCATCAGATCGCCCGCCTGGCCACCACCTGCGAGGGCGTGCTGTTGCCCGGCAGTCCCGCGGACATCAATCCCGAAAAGTATGGCGCTGCGCTCGATCCGCACACCGAGGCCGGCGATCCCGCCCGCGACAATGTTGACGAATTGCTGCTGCAAGACGCTTACAACATGCATAAGCCGGTGCTGGGCATCTGCTTCGGGTTGCAATCGCTGAACGTATGGCGGAGCGGTACTTTGACGCAGCATCTCAGCGGCGCGGTGCGGCACTCCGCCGACGAACCCGAAGAACTCGCACTGCGGCATCCCATTCGCCTGGAACCGGATTCGCGTCTGGCTGCGATTCTGGCTTCGGCACAGCCGGAAAAAGCGGAGCTGATCGTGAATACCAGCCATCATCAGGCCGCCGAGACCGTGGGCGACGGACTGCGCGCGGTTGCCTGGTCCGCCGAAGACCGGGTGATCGAGGCGGTGGAGGGAACCTCTCCCGAACATTGGGTGATCGCCGTGCAGTGGCATCCCGAACGAATGACGGACGATCCCGCCGCGGCAGCCTTGTTCCGCGCTCTGATCGAAGCGGCCGGCCATCGCCACCGGCATCCGCGGACCGCCGCCGTGGATTTCGAGTCAATGTCCGGCTGGGAATAGTGAAGAAGAACGCAGAGGACGCAAAGGACGCAGAGGAACACCGATCAACCTAGAACCAGTCAGTATTGATTTATTTCTATCTGCGTTAGCCTGCGGCCTGGTTGGGAATAGGAAGAAGAACGCAGAGGACGCAAAGGGCGCAGAGGAACACCGATCAACCCGGAACCAGCCTGTATTGCTTTGTTTCAATCTGCGTTTATCTGCGTTAATCTGCGGCCTGGTTTTGTATTTATTTCCTTTGCGTCCTTTGCGTCCTCTGCGTTCCGTTTTTTGGTTCTCGAATGTGATACAAAAAACCTACGTAATGGCGAGCACAGCCTCCAGTCCGGTGATCGATACGCCGGTGCCGCGGCGCTTCGGGATGGCGCAGGTTTTGGCCGCACTGCTGCTGCTGGCGTTTTGCGCCCAGGGATTTTGGCTGCTGCTGCGGGCTCCGCTGGACGACTCCGAATTGGAGTACCTGCGCGGATCTGCCGCCGGTGGAGAGTTCACGCCGCCGGCAGTCTCCTCTCCGGTAACCACTCTGGCCGCTCGCGTGGCCGCCGCCTGCTTACACTTTCCGTGGGCCGGCCGGCTGTCATTTTTGCTGGTGGGAATGCTTTTGGGCGCCTCGGTCTGGTATATCGCCCGCCGTCTTTATGGAAATGCCGGAGGATTTGTCGCGCTTACGCTCTACGCCTTTTCTCCCAGCATGATCGCCGGCAGCGTCCGCGTTCAGCCGGAGATCATTGCCGCCTGGGGTATCTTCGGGTGCGTGTTCACCGCCATCGCCGCCGCTCACAAGCTTTATGTTCCCGGTGATTGGCGGCCGGGATGCGGCATCGGCGGCCAGTGGTGGGACTGGAAGAGAGTTGCACTGCTGGGCATGGCGATAGGCGCAGGCGCGGGCGCACAGTTGTTCACGGTTCTTGCCATCTTGCTGGGGCTGGCCTTCATGCTGTATCTCGCACCGGGACGCCGCCTCATTGCCCTCGGCATCATGGCCGCCGGCGCCTTTCTCGGGCTGATTCTCTTTGCCGCCCTGCAAGGCTTTCGCTGGAGCGCCCTGCTGGCCGATGTCCGCGACTCCGGAGGTTTCACGCTGCAGATGCTCATGGCTCCATCGGTGTGGCGCATGCTGGGGGTTCTGCTGCTGCACAACAGTCCGGGATTCGTTCTTTTGCTGGCGCTCAGCCTGGTGACGTTGCCGGCATGGCGGCACACCCGTTTCTTCGGCAATTTTGCTCCGCTGCTCACGGCTGTGGCGTTGATTGGCTCCGCCTGGGCATTCCCCCACGCTGCCGGTTTTTCCTTCCTGATGGCAGCCCTGCCATTTCTGTTCGTCTTCGCCGGAGGAGTCTGCGCCGACCTGCTGGAAAGCCGCCGTGCCCCGCTGGCCCAGGGAGTGATCTCCGCCGCCCTGGTTATGCATGCCTACTTCAGCCTCAGCGGGTTGTGGAAGTTGGGGCGGTAAGGGGCCTTAGGGCTTCTCAATGAATCTAAAGACAGCAGCACAG
>CAZUCM010000261.1:0-5170 GCA_964619235.1 uncultured Terriglobales bacterium | reverse complement strand
AATGACGGCCCGCTCATGTGGGGCATCACTACATCGCTGATCAGCAGGTGGATTGGGTCCGGGTAATCCTGCGCCAACGCCAGCGCCTCCTCCCCGCTGGCCGCGGCCAGCACGATATAGCCCAGCGATTGCAGGTTCTCGTAGATGAGCGTACGCAAGGCTTCGGTATCCTCCACCAGCAGCAAGGTCTCCCCGCCTCTGGCCAGGCTCAACGGCTCCGCCACCGGCGCGGAAACCGGCGCCTCTTCGTTCTTCTCCACTCGCGGAAAGTAGATTTCGAAGCTCGTTCCTTTTCCCGGCTCGCTGCTGACTGCGATGTATCCATGGCACTGTTGCACGATGCCGTGCACGGTTGCCAGCCCCAACCCGGTTCCCTTTCCAATCGGTTTGGTCGTAAAGAACGGTTCAAAGATGTGAGCGCGCGTTTCAGCGCTCATGCCGGCGCCGTTGTCCCGTACCGTCAGCACCACGTATGGGCCTGCTTGCGCCGCCTGCGCCTGATCTTCACAGTTCTCCCGGAACTCCGCATTCCTGGTGCTGAGAATCACCGTCCCGCCCCGCGGCATGGCATCGCGGGCATTGACCGCCAGGTTCATAATCACCTGCACGATCTGTCCCGGATCGGCATTTATCATTCCCAGGCCGGCATCCAGCCGCACTTGCACTTCGACATCTTCGCCAATCATCCGGGTCAGCATCTTGTTGGTATCCAGAACCAGCGTATTGAGGTTCAACACCCTCGGCTGCAAGATCTGCCGCCGGCTGAACGCCAGCAGCTGCGCCGTCAACGACTCCGCGCGCTGTCCGGCGTCGGCAATCGCCATCACCCGCTCTCGCGCCGGCGATCCGGAAGTCAGCTCTTTCTTCAACAGTTCGCTGTGTCCCAGAATTACGCCCAACAGGTTATTGAAATCGTGCGCCACTCCACCGGCCAGGCGGCCGATGGCTTCCATCTTTTGCGCCTGGAGATACTGCTCCTCCAGTTGCTTGCGGCTGGAAATGTCGCGCAGCGCCGATTGTGTGCCCGCGATCCTGCCGTTCTCCACCACTGGAGTCACCAGGGCCTCAATCCAAATCCGCGAACCGTCTGCCTGCATGCCCTGAAACTCGAAGCTGGCAGCCACGGCTTCTCCGCGGACGCGGCGGTCATGGCGGTCACGGAGCGCTTCCCGCCACTCGGGAGCAACGTAGTCTTCCAGGCAGACCTCGCGGATATCCCGGTCTTTCAGCCCAAACCACTCACGGAAGCGATGACTGGCAAACACCAGCCGGCCTGCAAAATCATCGACGATGATTGCGTCGTTGATATTCTCCACCAGGCGCCGGTAACGGGCCTCGCTCTCTTCGCTGGCCTGCTGCGCCGCCCGCCGGGTTGCCGCCAGCGTACGTTCCGACCCCTCGGCCCGCCTGCGTTCGTGCAGATACTGCACCAGCGTCAGCGCGGAATAAATGCAGATCAGGCTGACGCTCAAGGCCAGCGGAGAGACGATAATGCCCGTCGTGGCGACCAGCACGGCACTGCCCAACCACCCGGCAATCGCCAGAACCAGCGTCCCCAAGGCGGCCCAGGTCGAGCGCACAATCGTAAACAGCAAAATCGCGATCGCGCCCGCCAGAAGCGCCGCAAGCAGCTCCGCAACGCGGGCGCTTCCCGGGCGGCTGAAAAAGTCCCCCTGCAGAAGATTGTCGAGCGCGGTTGCTTGCACCTCGACGGCGGGAAATACCGGATCGAGCGGAACCGCGACCGTATTCTGCAATCCGGAGGCCGAGGAGCCCACGATCGCGATGCGGCCGCGAAGGCGCTCCCTGGGTACGCGATTGCCAATCACATCCGCGGCGGAGACGTAAGGCAAGGTCCGCCGCGGACCGCGATACCGCAAGCGCGCGCCGGCCGTTCCTTCTAGAGGAATGATCTGCCCGTTCCAGCGCAGGCTCACCGCACCCCGGGCGTCCGCCGTCATACGTATGGAATTGGCTGGACGGTCGATGGCCAAAGCCGCCAGCGCCATGCTGGGATAATGTTGGCCGCCATACTCGATCACCATGGGCAGCGTGCGCAGCTTTCCGTCGGCATCCGGCGTGGCATTGAGAAATCCTGCGCCGGCCATGGCATGGCTGATTCGCGGAGTGCTACAAACCGCGCTGCTGGCCACCGAAGCCGGTGGATGGCCATCCTCGCCCCGGCTGATCAGCACCAATGGCAACGGCCGCAGACAGCTGGGATTCGGGTCACCGCTCTCCCCGCCGAAGCCAAACCAGAAGCCCGCTACCACCGGCTCTCCCGCAATTGAGGCGGCGAAGACGGAATCATTGCTGCGGGCGATTGCCGCCGCAGTCGCCTCCGGGGCTAAGTCGGCCGCGGAAACACCCGGAATTTCCAAAGGTGCAGGGGCGCTATCTTCTTCGGGAAACAGCATGTCGAAGACCACTGCGCGGACTCCGGCAGCTTGCAGGCGGCGTGCACAAACCCCCAGAATCGATCGCGGCCACGGCCAGCGGCCATATTGCCGCAGGCTCGCCTCGTCAATATCGACGATGACGATTTGTCCCGACGGCTCCCCCGGCCCGGCCCATCCCGTGAGCGCGTCGGCAATCCGGTGATCCAGATTCTCCAGCAGCGCGGGCGGTCCCGCGGCAAACAGAAGAATCACCAGCGCCAAAACCAGCGTACCTGCTGCGATTGTCCGCATTCCACGTTTCCCTTACCGTACGATCACCTCGACCCGGCGGTTGCGCTCCTCGGATACCCCGCGCGGCGTCTGCACCAGCAGGTCCGCATCGCCGTGCGATGCCACGGACATATGCGAGACATCAAGTCCCCGCGCCGCCAGCATCTCTGCCACGCGTTGCGCCCGGCGCAATCCCAGTTGATAGTTGACCTCGTGGCTGCCCACGGTATCCGTGTGCCCGGTGATGCTGACGTCCGTGGAATGTCGCTCCTGAATCGTCTTGAAGATCTCGGGAATCTGCGCCATCGCCCGCTCATTCAGCACATCCCGGTCTTCATCGAAATAAAGAGTAAATACCACCTCGGCGGCGGGCAGAACCTCCAGCGCAGGACCGAAAATCCGCTGCACTTCGGTCTTGTCCATTGCGGAAGGCGCCGTGGGCGCGGAATCGGCACGCTCCACTCGCACCGCCTGATACGACTCGGTGAGCGTCTGCGATCCCCCGGCATTGCTGACCGTGATGCTGCTTGGCTTGCCCGATTCACTGGGCAGCAGCACGAATACATTCTGCCCGGCCGGCGGAGGAGGAGGAGCGGGCATCTTCTTCCTGCAGCCTGCAGCCAGCAGGAGCATCACAAGCCCGATCGTGAACCAGCGTTGGGACATAAGCGGCTCCTATCTTCCCTGCAGGGAAATGGCAAACTCGGTCCCCCGAAGTCCGACGGTGCCGACCGGCGTCTCCACCTTCACCGATTGCGGTGAAAAAGATGCGATCTTACCGGAAACGTAAGCCATCACGCC
Source organism: uncultured Terriglobales bacterium (assembly GCA_964619235.1). Classification (GTDB taxonomy): domain Bacteria; phylum Acidobacteriota; class Terriglobia; order Terriglobales; family Acidobacteriaceae; genus CAZUCM01. Next base: position 1,700 of record CAZUCM010000261.1, on the reverse strand, counting down.
GTGCACCAGGCGCAACACCAGCGAGAAGTGTCCTTCGGATGGCTGGTAAACGAAATCGTTCACGTGCAATTCGGTATTTGCCCCCAGCGAGATTCGCGTGCCATCCTGCAGAATGATCCCCATCCTGCCGTCCGCACCGGTCCGCAGCGTGTCGTTCCTCTGCAGGTGGAAACCTTCCTGAGCGGGAATCGCACTGCCATTGCGCTCCACCGACGCACCTCCCACGACGGTCTTAATACTGCCCACCGTGAATTCGGCGGCAAATGCGGAAAGAGTGAACAGGGTCAGCGCGGCGAGGGCCAGCAGTCTCCAAGCAATTGAACTCATTGCCGGATTCCTCCGATTCGTAGGCGAGGATTGTAACACAGAGGCGGTCGTTGGCTGGGGGAGCGTTCTCCGCTCCTCGTTTGTCGTTTCCCGTAGCCGGGCCTTTCCCTACTTCCCCGCGCCCTCGGGATGCTGATTGGCAACGACCAGATTATCTTGCACGCTAAATACGTTGGGTACGGTATTGGCGGCCTGCTCGGCTATGATCTTATCCGCCTGTCTGTCCACTACGCCCCACAACGTCACATGGCCGTTCTCCACCACAATGCGAATCGGCCGCTGGGGGTCCAGGGAATACCTCTCCAACGCCGGGTTCCCATAGATCGCACGCGCCACGGCCAGCCGCGTCTCGTCGTCGAAGCCGGATAAAGGCAACACTTTCACCTCATCAATCAGGTCCTTTACGCCGGCAGTGTAGGCCACAACGGCCAACGCCGTCTGCGCGGCCACCGGATCGTGCACCTCCCCTTGCAAGGTCACCACGCCGTTTTTGACGCCGACGTTGAGGTTGTTGAACACCATGCCATAGCCGGCGCGATCATAGCGCAGTTTATCGGCAAGTTTGGCCGCCAGCTCCTTGTCGGGAAGGTTAGGGCCGGCCACGCTGATCGCATTGCGCACGCCGCTCACATGCGGCTTGTTGTGGATCTTGTCGTAGGCGGTTAGCTTGTCGGCATAAAGCGGGACTCGGCCTTGCAAGCTCACCATGCCGTCTTCCACCGAAACCCGCACCGTGTCCGCCCACTTGTATTTTTTGAGCTCGACAGTGACTTCCCGTTGAACCTGCGCGTCATAGCGGCCGTGGCCGTGCGGCATGACTGCGGAATTGCCAGTGCCGCCCGGCATCTGCGAAGAATTGCTCTTGGCCTGTCCCGCCGAGTTCAGGCCCAAGGCCAAGACAAGGATCAACGTCCACAGAACTGCCCTCACGCTGTTCATAATTCTCCTTTCGCCAGGAACCTGGCTGTACAACCATCTACAAGTAGGATGAAGCTGTGAACCGCGCGAGTTTTAAGGCTTACCGGGCAGGTTTCCGTTCTCCGCCAAAAATCTCGTTTCCACATTATTGACTGCAACGTACTTCGGGAGCACGATAAGCACCAGCTGTGCACCGTGCATCCCTCTGGGGATGCTGTGGTTCGGAGATCTTTGAAAATAGCAGGACTACTCCCCGCGCCGGCAGCATCGCCAGACTGCCAAAAACCCCGATGTTGGGTTTTTTGGCAATCTGGCGATCTGGCAGTCTTGATCTGATACGAATCGACTCTTGCTGGGCATCGAGGCGTAAGAGTTCCAAATTGGGAAAATTCTCGCGCAATGGACTGGACCCCTAAAATGAGACACGAAGCTTAAGCACACTTCGCAGAGAAAGG
>CAZUCM010000260.1:0-5211 GCA_964619235.1 uncultured Terriglobales bacterium | reverse complement strand
TCGCGTCCGTAATACTCGTCGCCGGCGTAAACGAAAACGTCCAGCTTGGCGGTGGGGTGAAGTTCCACTCCCGTCATGGCTTGCAAGGCGCGAATGGGAACCGGGAAGCCGTTCGGATTCAGGGTGACATCCGGACCGGCAGAGGCGCCATAGCGGCCAATACCGCGGCCAGCCAGACCCTCGAAGATGAAATCGGCTTTCTTGGGGATGATCGGCAGAATTGCCGCCGCGCCCAGTCCGCCGCCGTAAGAGACGTTGTTCTGGCTGTTGTAGCGATCACGGAACATACGTCCGATGGCCTTGATTTCGAAGTGACCATATCCGGGATCAACCGATACCTTCGCAATCACATCCGGCGCCGCATTAGTGGAGAAGCCGTTGGTGATGGCCGAAGGACTCGGGTTGCAAGCGGTAGGAGCCACGCCGTTCACTTTTCCGGCGCTGGCAGGGACCGCGCAGGTTCCGGCGAGGTTATTGACGGTGCTGCCGTTCGGCGACAACGCATTGGTGCTGTTGTTAAAGCCAAAGACCGGGAACGCCGAAGGCGCCGTACCGGCGGGCTGTGCCGTTTCGGGGTTGGCTACTTCGACGGCGGCGGAGAGCTTATTGCTGAACTTGTCGGTCAAGCGCAGGGCCGTCTGCCGGGTGTAGTTGTAGCCAATCACGTAGCTGGCTTCAATGGTCATGGGGATGAATTCCGCGCGGGTCGCGATGCCCTTGCGGTCCGTGGTAATCAAGCTCCACATCTGGCCGCTGGTGAGGGTCATGCCGTTCTTGAATTCGGCCTGTGCCCATCCCTGGCGGATACGCGGAGTAAAGCTGTTGGTTTGCACTTGATTGGCGGTCGGAGCCTGTCCGGCAAAGTCGCCTTCGAGGTAGCCGGTGAACTTGGTGCTACCGGCATGGCCTTCCGCGAGTACGGAAAAACGAGAAACGCGCGAAGTGGCGCGGAACTCGGTGAGCTTGGAATTGGCGATTCCGCCAAAGGGCATTGCGCTCAAGCTGCTGGTTGCGTCAGCATTCTCGTTGCGCTGGCGTTCCAGAAAAGTAGCATCCAGGAAGCCGCCGGGAGTCAGGGTGAGGCCCTTGTAATGGATCGCCATCGGGCTCTCAAGGCCGGTTACTTTTTTCTGGGTTTCCTGCAGGGTCTGAGCGATGCCGGTATTGCTGAGCTTTAAATCGGCCACGCTGCCATTGAGTGCGCTGGCAGCCTGCTGGGCCGCGGCAGCCTGCTCGTTGGCCTGCTGGACCGCAGTTTGCAGATCTTTGGTCTGCTGTTGGCTTTGCTCGCTGGATTGTTGCACCTGCTGCTGCAGGGTTTTGATTTGATCTTGCTGTTGCTTGATCTGTGACAATGCCTGATCAAGCCGGTCGTTGACCTGCTTCAGTTGTTCTGCCGCCGTCGGGCCTTTCGCCTTCGCAGCGTGTTTTTTCGGTTTTGCGGTTGCCGGGGCTTCTTGAGCCATGCCCAATGTCGAAACGAACAAACAAGCCGCAAGAACACCGTAAATTACTTTACTCATTCTACCTCCCAATGCATCAGTTGAATTGCGGGCGACGGCGTACCGAACACCCTGCTTCGAAAAAACCGCAATCTTGGCCGCTGACCCGTGAACCGGAGAGCCGGCGTTCAGCCGTGTGGCCCTGGAACCCTTGGTTAGAGGCTGAAACGCATGTTCTACGATATCAGGTGAACGTGTGTTTTCCAAGTTTTAGCCGGTTTTTCGTTATGACTTACGTGGTTCCACTGTCTAAAACGGGAAAGCCAAGATCCGGTGGACAGAGACCGCCTGGCAGCAATCATTGCGGGCGATCCCGTATGATGGACGGAACATGGATGCCGACTCGTCAAAGCGAAAGATATTCTGGCTCCTCTTTTTTGGCCTGAGCGTGTTCGGTTATTTCCTGCCTTTTGTCTGGGGAGTGGTGGAATCGTTTGCGGCGCTGATTGTCAGTTGGTGGCTGGTTTACCGGACGGATATCTTTTAGGCACGAAAGCCGGCTTAGGCCGGCTCTTCCGTCGAGAGGAGGCCGTGCACTTTCTCGGCCAGCCTGGTGGGGGTGAAGGGCTTAGGTAAATAAGCCACGCCGGCTTCGAGAACTCCATGCGGCGCAAGAACGTTGGCGGTGTAGCCCGAGGTGAACAGCACCTTCATGTCCGGCCGCAGTTGCGCCATGCGTTTGGCCAGATCGGGACCGGTGATGCCGGGCATCACAACGTCGGTGATCATCAGATGAATCGGTCCGGCGTAATGCCCGAAGTTTTCCAGGGCCTCGGCTCCATGGGATGCACAGAGTACCTGGTAGCCCAGCGATTCCAGAATAGAAACGGTCAAAGTGCGGACATCCTCGGTGTCCTCGACCACCAGAATGGTTTGGCCACCGCCGGATTTCTTGAGCAGTGAGTCCGGTTGGGGTGCTGCTTCCGCCTGTTCCTTTACCCGCGGAAAATAGATGCTGAACTTCGTGCCCCGGCCGGGCTCGCTTTCCGCCTGGATGGAACCTCCGCTTTGCTGCACGATACCGTACACCATGGCGAGTCCCAGACCGGTACCTGCTCCCGATGTCTTAGTGGTAAAGAAGGGTTCAAAGGCTCGATCGAGCGTGGCCTTGTCCATGCCGGCGCCGTTATCGGAAACCGCAATCAGCACATAGGGGCCTGGCTGCAGAGCGCGGTGGCCGGCGACGAAATCCGTGTCCAGAACGACATTGGAAGTTTCGATGGAAATCTTGCCGCCGTTGGGCAAGGCGTCGCGGGCATTGACCGCCAGGTTCATCAATACCTGGTTGAGTTGGCCGGGATCGGCTTCGATGGCTCCCAGTTCCGGATCAAGCCGGCTGGCGAGTTGGATATTTTCCCCAATGAGGCGTTCCAGCATGTGGGTGGTATCGAGGATGACCTCGTTGGGGCAAAACCTCCTGGGTTGCATGACCTGTTTGCGGCTGAAGGCCAGGAGTTGTTGCGTCAGCCGAGCGGACTGATCGCCGGCGCGAAGCACCTGCAGGATTCTGGTAGCCACCGGATCCTGCGCGTCCAACTGCGACAAGATCATCTGGCAGTAGCCGATGATGACCGTCAGATGATTGTTGAAATCGTGGGCAACGCCCCCCGCCAACCGGCCGATGGCTTCCATCTTCTGTGCCTGGAACAATTGTTGCTCCAGTTCGCGCAAGGCCGCTTCCGAGCGCAACCGTTGCGTGATGTCGCTGGCCAGCACCAGCCTGGCTCGGCGGCCCGCGTACATCAAGGGATAGGAGACGATCTGGATGTCCAGGACAGTGCCGTCTTTTTTCCGGTGCCGGGTGCAAACCTCGTGCACCCCTTCATTGCCGGGAGCTGCGCGATCGAGGAGCAGAGGAATGTCGCTTTGCAACCGGATGTCTTTCAGCGTCAGCTGCGATAGTTCCTCCCGGGAGTATCCATACTGTTTGCAGAAAGCCTCGTTCACATTCAGAAAGGCCAGGTTCTCGCAGTCCAGCACCCACATCGGCTGAGGATTACTGTCGAACAGCAGGCGGTACAGCGCTTCGCTCTCGCGCAACGCCTCTTCCCCCCGTTTCCGTTCGGTAATGTCCTGGATGGTGCCAATCATTTTGATGGCGGCGCCCTGCGCATCGAACTCCAACTCGCCCAGACCGTGCACCCAGCGGATTTCGCCGTCGTTGCGTCGAACGATGCGATATTCGCGGTCGAAACGGTTGTTTCCCGCCAGGACATGTTCCCGGAAGTAGCGGCTCATGGCTTCCCGGTCCGCGGGGTGAATTAAATTGTTCCAGAACTCGACGTCTGTCCGGCAGGTGCCTGAAATACCGAAGATCGCATCCAGGGCGGGCGAGGCGATCCAGAGTCCGCGGGGTATATCGAGCCAGTAGGAGCCGATCCGCGCCACGGCCTGTGAGCGCTGGAGAAAAAACTGGCTCTCTTGCAGGGCCTGTTCCGTGCGCTTGAGCTGGGAGATGTCGGTGTGGTAACCCGCAATGCGCACGGCCTGGCCGACGGGATTGACTTCGGCGACCTTGCCTCTTCCCAGAATCCACAGCCATTCCCCATTTTTGCGGCGCAGGCGGAACTCGATGGCAAAAGGATCGCGGCTTCGGATGGCATCTTGTACGGCCCTTTCCGCCTGCGGCAGGTCCTCCGGATGGAGCAACCGTAGCCAGCTTTCGTAGGACGCGGGAAATTCTCCGGGCTGGTAACCCAGCATGGTGTAGTAGCGGGGGCTGAAGTAGACGGCGCCGGTCTCGAGGTTCCAGTCCCAGATACCATCGCTGGAGCCTTCGAGCGCCAGCCGCAGGCGCTCCTCGTTTTCCCGCAATTCGGCCTTGCCCCGCCGGCGTTCGGTGATGTCCTGGGCGAAGGCAAAAGAGAAGGATTTGCCGTCAATCTCGCGGAACCTGACAGTAACCTCCACCGGAAACACCGTGCCGTCTTTGCGGCGAAAGAGGCTTTCGAAGGTGCGGTCCCGTAGCGCGTCCGGCGCGCGAGAATTTTTCTGCCACAGGTCCGGGGTCACATTGAGGTCGAAATCGAAAAGGCGCAAAGCGCAAAGTTCCTCGCGCGTGTAACCGAGAATCAGGGAGGCCTGGCGGTTTACGTAACGGATGCAGGCGTCCCGGTCGACTTCGAAGATGGCAATGGGAGCATCGTCAAGCTTGATCTGGGCTATGGACGCGGCATCCTTGCGAAGCTCTTCATTCATATGAGAATGCGCGGAATGAGCGCCCGTCGAATCAGAGGCCATCACTGCCCTCGAACCAAAGCGTTGGGATCACAAAACATAAGAAAGGACAGAAACCCACCCCAAAACGGTTTCTTTGGCTGTGCCGCCAAACGCCTATCGCTGCCTACGATATAACCCGGAATATACTACTCTGCCGCTGCGAGTCACTAAGGAATTTCACTTACGTGAAAGGGTGAGAAGCGTTGTTTGTATCGCTGTTTGTCACAAGGGTTTGCGGGGAGGCTGCAGACGAAGACCACAGCGGATCGGAGGTTGCCGAAGGAACCGGCCAAGATGGAACTTGAAACGAAGAAGTTGGAACGGCAGTGCTGGCGGAGGGAGAGGGATTCGGTTTGCAAGCTGGTATTGAAAAACAAGTAACTTATTGATTTCTATACCCGCTCAAAACGCACAGGACGCTGGAAACGCGGTTATTTGGTACGTGAGAGGTACACGAGATTCTCGCTTTTTCCAGACCGGTTCGTACCAA
>CAZUCM010000259.1:2811-5212 GCA_964619235.1 uncultured Terriglobales bacterium | reverse complement strand
GGACGGACACCCTGCCCGGCATCGGCAGCGCTCCCGAACTCATGAATGCCGCCTTCAGCGCGCAGGTCAATACTCCTCCTCAGGTGATCAAGTTGCCGCAAGGCTACACCGTCTTCCAACTCATGGGCATCACGCCGGCCGCAACGCCGTCGTTTGAACAAATCAAGGCGCGGGTCGAAGGAGACTTCAAGCAGCAGCGCGCCTCTCAGTTGCAGGTCCAGAAACTGCAACAACTCGCCGACCAGGCACGCGCCCAGCACAATCTGAAGAAAGCTGCCGCCGATGCCGGGGCAAAGTTCGAAACCAGCGAACTGGTATCCGCCTCCTCGCAGGTGCCGGATATCGGTCCCTTAAGTGGATCGGCCGCCGTGGTCTTCGATATGAAGACTGGCGATATCAGCGCCCCGATCAGCACCGGCCGCGGTGGCGTGGTGATATCGCTGATCGACAAGCAGGAACCAAGTCCGGAAGACTATGCCAAGCAGAAGGATCAGATTCGCGAATCCATGCTGAGCCGCCGGCGGACGGAGGCAATCACGCAGTTCACGGAAGATCTGAAGCAACAGCTGCTGAAAGCGGGCAAGATCCGCATCAACCAGGAAGAGATGGAGCGTCTGGCTCCCAAACATCGGGCTGGATAAGACCGCTGAACCACGGATCTGCCCGGATAATACCGGTGCGGATCCGTGGCTCGCTTTGCCTTCGCATATCTGTCTTTACCAGGTGGACACTAAAATTGCCGCTCCTCCGCCGGTCGGCACAGGCTACGGCCGGAATGGTGTAAGCTGTTAACTGCGAACCGCGGCGCCGTAATGGACCACTCACGGTGGGCCCGGTTGAATTCAAGAATTTACATTCCCAATTCATGTCAGATCGAGCTTCCGGAATTCTGCTGCATCCCACGTCGCTGCCTTCGCAAGGCGGTATAGGCGACTTCGGCGCCGCTGCCCACGAATTTATTGAATTTCTGGGTTCCGCGCGGCAACGGCTATGGCAGGTGCTGCCGCTGAATCCGGTCGGTTTGGGCAACTCTCCATACTCTTCGTTCTCCGCCTTTGCCGGCAGCCCGCTGCTGATCAGTCTGGAGCGATTGGCCGAACATGGCTGGATCGACCCGGGGCGGCTGGCCGTACTTCCGGAGAGCCAGGGAGACGTGGATTACGACCGCGTTCGCGCAACAAAAATTCCGTTGCTACTGGAAGCCGCGGGAAATTTCGTGCAACACGCCGGCGGCAGCGCCCGCGCGCGGTTTGAACGGTTCTGTCACGATCAGGCCTGGTGGCTCGATGATTTCGTGCTCTTTGGCGCCTTGCGCCACCGTTTTGGCAGCCAGAGCTGGAATGAGTGGCCCAGTGAATTTGCGCGCCGCGATCCAGCGGCTCTGGCCAAATTACGCGCCGAAGCGGCTTTTCAATTGGACGCCGCCCGCGCGCTGCAGTTTGCGTTCTTCGAGCAATGGCGCGCCGTACGCGCACACTGCGCCCACTACGGCATTCGCATCGTCGGCGATATCGCCATCTTCGTGAACTATGACAGCGCCGACGTATGGACCCAGCCCGGCATCTTTCGGCTCAATGACAATCTGGAACCGGAAGCCGTCGCCGGAGTGCCGCCAGATGTCTTCAGCGAAACCGGCCAGCGATGGGGAAATCCGCTCTACCGCTGGGACACCCTTGAACAAGGCGGTTTCCAATGGTGGGTGCAGCGCATGCGCTCGGTCCTTACCACCTGTGACATCGTTCGCTTGGACCATTTCCGGGGCTTCGAAGCCTTCTGGGAGATACCCGCCAATGAGGCGACCGCCGTCAACGGCAAGTGGGTGAAGGGCCCGGGCATGGGCCTGTTTGACGTTCTACACCGGGAACTGGGAGCTTTGCCTTTAATCGCCGAAGACCTCGGCTTCATTACTCCGGAAGTTCATGCCCTGCGTGAGAATCTGGGTATACCGGGGATGAGGGTGATGCAGTTCGGCTTCGGCAATCCCGGCGCTCATGTGTACCTGCCGCATCGCTTCGAGCCGAATACCGTGGTATATACCGGCACGCACGACAACGACACCACCATGGGCTGGTGGCGCTCGCAGGCCACGGAGCAGGAGCGGCGCTATGCCGGCAGCTACCTGGGCGCAAACGGCCATAACGCTTCCTGGGCATTCCTGCGTGGCGCCATGGACTCCGTTGCCCGTTACGCCATCGTGCCCCTGCAGGACGTCCTGGCCCTCGGCAGCGAGGCTCGCATGAACACTCCCAGCCAGATCAGCGGAAACTGGGGATGGCGATTCCTTCCCGGCGCCCTCCGCTCCCAAACGGCGGAAGCACTGGCACTGCTAGCGGAAATTACCGGCCGCGACCAGCGGAGCACCCCTCGCGGCCAGAAGAGCTACCGGGAAGCGCGCGACGAG
>CAZUCM010000259.1:0-2801 GCA_964619235.1 uncultured Terriglobales bacterium | reverse complement strand
GACGAGTATTCGGCATAGCCGGCGCTGCCCTTTACTAAACGGCAGCCAGCATTGAGAATAGGTGGTTACAGCCCGGCATCTTATATTTTGGGCGCACTGCGCCGTCCCTATCTGGAGGAACCATCATGGCCGCCACCGGCGAATACATTCGAATGAGCAATTACGTTGACGATATCGCCGCTACTTTGCGCCGTATCCTCACCGGAAGTTCCACCATGACCACCGAGGAAAAGAAACGCCTGGCCGAATATATGCGCAAGGTCGAACCCAACTACATGAACGTGATGCAGCAGATCGACGGAGGCAAATAATGGCCTCGCCCCGGCCCGTGCAGAGCATTGCGGTGATTGGCGCGGGCTTCATGGGCCGCGGCATCGCCCATGCCGCCGCCGTAGGCGGCTTCCGCACGATCCTGGAAGACATTTTGCCGGCCTCGCTGCGCCGCGCTCAAAGTGAGATCCGCGGCCATCTCGACCTGGATATCGAAGCCGGCACGCTCACGCGCGAACAGGCGGAAGCCGCGCTCGGCCGCCTGGAATTCGCTTCCAGCCCGGAAGATGCCGCACGGGCCGCCGATCTGGTGATTGAGGCGGTGCCGGAGGAGATGGAGTCCAAACTGGAAATCTTTGCCTTACTGGACAAGGTTTGCAAGCCGGACACCGTCATCGCCTCCAATACTTCTTCCCTGAGCATCACGGAAATTGCCTCCGTCACCTACCGCCCGCGGAATTGTGTGGGCATGCACTTCTTCCATGCGGTCCCCAATATGAAGTTGCTGGAAGTGGTGCGGGCCCTGGAAACCGATGACGAGAGCCTGGCCACCGCCGTCGCCGTGGGCCGGCGCATGGGCAAGGAGGTTGTGGTCATTCAGGAATCGCCGGGTTTTATCACCAGCCGCCTCAATGCCCTGATCGGCAACGAAGCTTTTTTCATGCTGCAGGAAGGCGTCGCCTCGGCCGCCGACATCGATAAGGCCGTCAGACTGGGGCTCAACCACCCCCAGGGTCCCTTTGAGATGGTGGACCAGACCGGCCTCGATACCCGCTTGCACGTGCTGGAGTACCTGCATAAGGCACTGGGCGAAAAATATCGTCCGGCCCCGCTGCTGCAGCAATACGTCAAAGCCGGACGCCTGGGGCGCAAGTCGGGCCGCGGCGTTTACGAGTATCCCGCACCCGAAAAGAAATAGCTCGCTGCCCTTTTGCAGGTGCAACTCCGGCGTCGCCCGCCCACGGCTGCTGAATTGCAGGTTACTTTCGTGGGTGCCCGCCGTTTGACCGCCTTTCAACCGGACTTCTACAATGTGGAAGTTGCCAGAATCGTCTGCGACGGAGTCGAATCTAATTTCCAGGTTGCCCTGTATTGAACTCCACTGAAGCCAAAGCAAGTTGTACTCGCGAACTGTTCGTTGACGTTCCCGCCGAGATTGTGGCGAAGGAAGCGGAAATCCTGCTCCAGAAATACACGAAACACGCCCGCGTACCGGGATTTCGCCAGGGCAAGGTTCCGTCCTCGGTGATCCGTCAGCGCTTCGGAGAAGAGCTGAAGAGCGAACTGGTCGAGCACCTGGTCCCGAAATACTTTCTGGACGAAGCCGACAAACAGGGCCTGACTCCCGTTTCCGAGCCGCGGGTCAGCGATTTGAGCATCGCCGACGGAGAACCTTTGCATTTCAAGGCAACGTTCGAAGTGTTGCCGGAAATCGAAATTTCCGGATACGAATCCCTGCGTCCGGAGCCGGTGGAGATTACGGTCAACGACGAGGATGTGGAAAAGGCACTGGAGAATATTCGCGAGCAACAGGCCACCTATACGGCATTGGAGAACCGCCCCTTGCAGGACGGCGATTATGCGCAGGTGTCGTTTACCGGCACACCGCATAACGAAGAAGGCCAGGTGGGCAAACCGGTAAATGTGGACGACGTGATGGTCGAGATCGGGGGCTCCAATACGGTGCGGGAATTCACCGAAAACCTGCGTGGCGCGGCTCCCGGTGACCAACGTACCTTCGAGGTAATCTATCCACCGGATTTTGCCGATCAAAGACTAGCAGGGAGCGCTTTCACCTATGCGGTTACGGTGAAGGCCATTAAAGAGAAGCACTTGCCGGAGCTGAACGATGAATTTGCCAGGCAAGTGGGTGAATTTGAAACGATTGACGCGCTGAAGCAACGCGTCCGGGAAGGCATCAAAGCTGAGAAGGAGCACGAGGCCGAGCATGAGGCGAAGAACAAGATCGTCGAAGAGTTGGCCCAGCAGCATGATTTCCCTGTCCCGGAAGCGCTGATTGACCGGCAGATCGACCTGCGGCTCTCCCGCGGACTGCGCGCGCTGGCGGCCCAGGGAATGCGGCCGGAGGATTTGAAGAAGATGGACATGACGCGGCTGCGCGCCGGACAGCGCGATTCAGCCGCCAAGGAAGTAAAGGTTTCACTGATTCTGGACCGGATTGCCGAACTAGAGAAAATCGAGGCAACGGACGATGAAGTAAACCAGGAGTTGGAGGCGCTGGCGCAGCAGTCGCGGCAGCCGATTGAGGAGTTACGGGCGCGGTTGGCCCAGGAGGGCGTGCTCAGCAGGATCCGGAGCCGGCTCCGCAACGAAAAGACCCTCAACTTCCTGTATCGAAAGTCCGCGTAAGCTCAGGGGTTCCGCGGATTTAAACAACCCGCCCAGCGCAACACGCAGCTCGGGGCGGGAGGACGGCAAAAGCGTGTGAAAGGACCGGAGCAGATGTTGGTTCCGATGGTTATAGAGCAGACCGGGCGGGGGGAACGGGCTTATGACATTTACTCCCGGCT
>CAZUCM010000258.1:0-5240 GCA_964619235.1 uncultured Terriglobales bacterium | reverse complement strand
TAGCGATTCCCGGACAACTGAATCTGATCGCTGGAATCCAGGCAAAATCGCCAGGAGTGGCGGCCGTACCGGGTTACCAGCCCGGCGGCTGCCAAGCCCAAAACCACAAGCGCCGACGCCATCAGCGCATATTTCAGGCGATTTGCCGCCTTCTTCGGCAGCGGGCCGCGCCGTACCGGAACCCGCTTCTGGGAACGCAGGAAAGGCGACTCTGCTTCCGGTTCCAGGTCCATCAGGCGGGCATCGAGCGGCTCGTTGGCGCCGCCAACCGGATTGTCATCCGCATCACCCGCATCGCCGCGTACTCGGAGCGCACGCGGGCGGAGGACAGGTCCGTCTTCGGGGTAACCTTTCCGCGTCATGACTGGGGATGCAATCGCGAAGCAACGCCGATAGCGAGTTCAAATATATAAGGTTTGGAGGCAAAAGAGTTAGGAATTTTAGCTCCAGGGCTCAATCCGGTTCACCTTTTCGCTTAAGCCTTAACGTTTGCAGTTTGCACGGAGGCCTGCAGACGTTCTAATACTTGCGGCCCCAACTGGGATATATTCCCGGCGCCGAGGGTCAGTACCAGGTCCCCGTCTTTGGCGGCAGCGGCGGCGGCGGCGGCGGCATCGGCAAAGCTGCTTTGGTAGACGGCCTCGCGCCCGCCGGTTTCACGGATTTTCCTCGCCACCAGTTCGCCGTTCATGCCTTCGATCGGCGATTCGCTGGCAGCGTAAATATCCAGCACGAATACGTTGTCGGCGTCGGCAAAGGCGGCGCCGAATTCCTCCAGTAGCGCTTCCGTACGGGTGTAGCGGTGCGGTTGAAAAATCACGTGAATGCGGCCGAAGCCGCACTGGCGGGCCGCGGCCAGGGTGGCTCTGATTTCCGTAGGATGATGGCCGTAATCGTCAATCACGGTGACGCCCATGGCGCGCCCGCGCAACTGGAAGCGCCGGTCGACTCCGCCAAAGGCTTCCAGAGCCTGGCAGATCTTATCCGGCGCAATGTCCAATCCCACCCCTACGGCAATCGCGGCGGTGGCATTGAGCACATTGTGCATGCCGGGCACGTGCAGGCAGAAATCTCCCAGCAGTTCTCCGCGCGCATGAACCCGGAATCCGGAGGTGGGACCGCCATCGGCCACGCCGGTCGTGACGTTGGTGATATGAAAGTCGGAACCGGCGCGCGTGCCGTAGGTGATCACGCGGCGCTGCACGTTGGGCAGCAGATCGCGCAGGCGATCGTCATCGTTGCACACCACCACCGTGCCATAGAAGGGCACCCGATCCATGAAATCCAGGAAGGTCTGCTCGATGTCGTCGAAATCGCGGTAGGTATCCAGATGTTCGCGGTCGATGTTGGTTACCACGGACATGATGGGCGAGAGCTTCAGAAACGAACGGTCGCTTTCGTCGGCTTCGGCAACCAGATACCGCGATTTGCCATGGCGGGCGTTGGAACCCAGGGCATCGATGCGGCCGCCGACGATAATCGTCGGGTCCAGGCCGCCGCCGTGCAATACCGCTCCCACCATCGACGTGGTGGTGGTTTTGCCATGCATGCCGGCAATGGCAATGCCGTACTTCAGGCGCATCAGTTCCGCCAGCATTTCCGCTCGTTGAATGACGGGAATATGCCGGCGGCGCGCCTCGGCAACCTCGGGATTGCCGCGCTGAATGGCACTGCTGGTGACCACCACCTCGACATCCTTGATGTTCTCGGCGCGATGGCCTTCATAGACCGTGGCGCCCATCGAGATGAGGCGCTGCGTGCCTGGCGTCGCTCGCAAATCCGAACCGGAAACCTTATAGCCCAACGTGAGCAGCACCTCGGCAATACCGCTCATGCCGATGCCGCCAATCCCAACAAAATGAACTCGCTGAATCTTGGCAAACAATTTATACCCCGTCCCCCGTTCCCAGTCTCCCGTTCCCCGCTCAGCACCTGTCCCGTTTCAAAGCTTTGCAGTTTACAGTTTGCAGCCTATCAGCCGGCCCAAGACTACTGGCTACGAACTACCAACTCCGCCGCCATGCCGGCGATCTCCGCGGCGGCATTTGGGCGAGCCAGATTTCGCGCCTGCGCAGACATCTCCGCCAAACGTCCGGGCGCGCTCAGAAGTTCGCCGACCGTTTCCACCAGCCTCGCGGAGGTCAATTGATTCTCCGGCAACAGCAGGCCGGCGCCGGCCTGCACCACGGCCTCGGCGTTGCGCCGCTGGTGATCGTCGGCAGCCTTGGGAAACGGCACAAAAATCGCCGCTTTTCCCGCCGCCGTAATCTCGGCCACCGTGCTGGCGCCGGCCCGGCACAGCAATAGATCGGCGCACGCAAAAGCTTGTGGCATTTCCTGAATAAACGGAGAAACTTCCGCCGGTATCCCGGCCCGCAGATAAGCTGCCTGAGCTCCATTATAGTCGCGCTCGCCGGTCTGGTGGATGATGCGAATCCCGGGAATTGCGGCCGCAAGCGCCGGAAGGCTGTCCATCACAACCTGATTGATGGCATGCGCGCCCTGGCTGCCGCCGAATACCAGCAGCGTCCGGGAGGCCGTGGAAGCCGTGCGGACCGGGACCTCGAAAAACGCCTGCCGCACCGGAACGCCGGTCACCCGGCAATGGGAAAAATAGCGGCGGGTCTGCTCAAACTGCACCGCCGCGGCCGAAACCAGATGTCCAATCAGACGGTTGGCCAAACCCGGCACGCGGTTGGGCTCAAACGCCACGGTCGGCACACGTGCCAGGGCCGCCGCCAGCATGGTGGGACCGGAGGCGTAGCCGCCAACTCCAATCACCACGCCCGGACGAAATCGCCGGATCAACCGGTAAGAGGCCAGAATCGCGCGCGGCAGGGCGGTAAGCGTCTTCAAGCGCGTGGCCAGGGAAACCTTGTTCAGCGCTCCCACCTCGATCAACTTCAGTTCATACCCCGCTTCGGGGACCAGCCTGGTTTCAATCCCCCGCGCCGTGCCTACAAAAACGACCTCGGCGGAGTGACGCGTGCGCAACTCGTGGGCAATCGCCAGCGCGGGGATCACATGCCCCCCGGTACCGCCACCCGCCACAATCACGCGCATCATGAATCCGTCTGCTGCGTTATGTTCAGCAGCACACCGACTGCGGCCAGAGTGACGAACAAAGAGGTGCCGCCATACGAGATGAACGGCAAGGGTATGCCCTTGGTCGGCAAAATGGCCAGCACGACGCTGATGTTGAACAACGCTTGAATCACGATCATGGAGGTGATACCGGTGGCCAGATACCGGGCGAAAGGCTCACGCGCGAGCATCGCGGCGCGGATTCCCCGATAACAGAAGGCCGCAAACAACAGCACGATGACCAGCGAGCCCAGCAATCCCCATTCTTCGCCAATACTGGCAAAGATGAAGTCGGTGTGCGGCTCCGGCAAATAAAAAAGCTTCTGTTTCCCTTCCATCAGGCCCACGCCCATGATCCCGCCCGAGCCCACGGCGATTAACGACTGGATGATGTGAAAGCCGCGTCCCTGCGGGTCTTTGAACGGGTCCAGGTAGGCGAGGATGCGCTCATGCCGCCAATGCACCCGCCAGACCAGAAAATAGAAGGCAACCGGCGATGCCGCCAGCGGATAGAGAAAATAACTGAGCCGCGCTCCGGCCACAAACATCGTCGTAAAGGCGATCGCAAAGCAGACGATCGAAGTTCCCAGATCGGGCTGCGCCGCAATCAACCCGGCCAGAACCAGGGTGACCAGCACCGGAGCAATCAGGCTGTGCCAGTCCTGTATTTGTTTGGTCTTCTGCTCCAGAAACCAGGCCAGGAAGAGGATCAGCGCCAGTTTGGCGACCTCCGAGGGCTGAAAGGAAAGCGGCCCGGCGCGGAACCAGCGATGCGTGTTGTGCGAGCGGTCCAGCAGGAACACCGAGAGCAGCAACAGGACCGTAAGTCCCAGCAGCGGAAACACCACTTTGGGGGTGCGGTAGCGATGATAATCAATACTCATCAGCACCAGCATGGCCGTCAGGCCCGCACAAGCCCACATGAACTGCCGCAAGAGAAAGTAATACGCCGAATGGTAATGCAGGTTTTCTTTCGCCATCACCGCGGATGCGCTAAAGACCATCACCAGGCCGGCAAAGACCAGCAGCAGCGTGGTGGTGAACAACCATTTGTCTACACTAACTCGCTTTGGCACAGAAACCCCGTCGTCGGCCTTCGGTCGCCGGTCGCCGGCCGAAAGGCGCGTCCTGGTGCAGTGAAAAAATTAGGGTTCGTATCAGGACATGCCCCCAGTCGTGCCGCATACCGTCAAAAATTTCAAGTTTGCAATCCGTAATCCGCCCCCACACGTTCAGCACCGCCCGCCGCTCCATTGCAAATTACCAATTACAAATCTTCCTGACCTTGCTGCCGCTTGGCGAGAGCGTGCACAGCATCTTTAAACACCCGGCCACGCTGCTCGTAACTTTGGAACTGGTCGAAACTGGCGCAGGCCGGAGCCAGCAACACAATGTCTCCGGCCACGGAACTCTCGCAGGCGCGTCGAATGGCATTCTCCAGGGTTCCGGCGCGAACGCACTCCACCGCTCCCCGGATATCGTTCTCAATCGTTTCCGCGGCAGCGCCAATCGTGTATACGCGCCGGGCCCGCTGTTGCAGCAGACTCCGCAGCGGCGTATAGGGGCTGCCTTTATGCTTGCCGCCGAGAATGACGTGGAGATTGCCCGGAAAAGACTCCAGCGCTTTGATCGTAGCATCAACGTTGGTCGCCTTGGAATCGTTATAGTATTCCACTCCATTCACCGTCGCCACAAATTCCAGCCGGTGCTCCACCGCTTTGAAATCCCGCACTGCCTGCTGAATCTGCTCCGCCTTGCATCCGGCAATCATGCCCATGCACACCGCGGCCAGCACATTCTCTACATTATGCGATCCCTTCAGGCCAATCTCGCTGACGGACATGACATCCTGTTCGCCGCCCTGATCGCGCCAACAGATCCTGCCGTCACGCACCCAGGCGCCGGTCTCGACTTCGTGAATCCGGCTGAACCAGCACACCCGCGCTTTCGTCATCGCCGCCATGCGTACACAGGTGGGGTCTTCCGCGTTGAGGACGGCATAGTCGCCGGGCCCCTGCTGCTCGAAGATGCGCGCCTTGGCGGCGGCATACCCCTCGAAGGTGCGGTGCCGGTCCAGGTGATCGGGCGTCACGTTCAGCACGGCGGCGATATACGGCCGGAAGCTGGCAACCGTTTCCAGTTGGAAGCTGGATATC
>CAZUCM010000257.1:0-5242 GCA_964619235.1 uncultured Terriglobales bacterium | reverse complement strand
TGTCCAGATTCGCTTCCAGTCCGTACTCGTACTGTTTCACCGTTACATGATCGACTCCGGCACTCCCTCGGTTGGCCTTTACCTTCGCAAACGCCGCATATAAGGTTGCCGGGGCATAGACCTTATCCCATAAGCTGAACCACTTGCCTCCTCGTACTCCGTTTTCCAGAGCTGTCAACATCGGTTCCGTCCAGACCCCGGCTTCAACCCAAGCCCAGCGGGCTCGCATCTCTCCGGGCAGGTCTAGCCTTGCGGGCACTGTACCCGGTTCGTGTTGCCGATTCTGTTCCGCCAACCGTTCCACCTCCCTGCGTCCCTTCGCTCCCGGCCCGTTACGACCATTCCTCGCTACTACGGACGCTCTGACTCCTGCTCCGGCTTACTCGGTCCTCGCCGTCGGAGCAGGTCTCCCTGATTCACATGCTCGACCTTCCGATCCTTCCGTCTCCAACCATCTTCGCGCCCCTCAGCGTCGTTTTCTCACGTTACCCCTCAACTCGCTGAGGCTTCCCTCGGTTTCCCTTGGGTCTGGACTTCGCCTTTGGGTCGCAGGCTCGCCGACCGCGCCGACCGAATCGAGTTCGCTTTCGCTACGGACGAATCATTCACCTCCGATTGCTCCCCACCCCGCCTTGCGGCGACGCAGTTATCTTTGGTTACAGGCCGGAGAACGTATGCCTGAAGAGGACTTTCACCTCTCCGACCAAGCATGCTTTCAGGCGCACGGCCCGCAGGCGTGGGCGCCTGCGCCACGTTTGCTGCGCTGATGGCCGGTCGAAATCCTTCGGGCTTCCATGACAAGAAGCCAGGAAATTGAGGAAGGGGCCCGGTGGACGCGATGGTGGAGATCGCGTAAACGCTCTACCAGTACTCGCCCCATCTCATGCCGTGCACTTTCGGGGCGGCCTGCCGCGCTCTCTGCGGTGAAAAATCGATTATTGCCGGGAGAGCACCGTATGAAACGGATCGAGCAAAATGCGGCGGGTCCTGGCGGGAACAATAAAGCGAAACGGCGTTGTCTCGCCTTCGGCGAAGACTCGCCCCAGCAGAACCGGCGGTTGGCCGGGGAGCTCGGCGTAGAGCGGAAGCGAGGTCACCAGATCTTTGGGAACGAACTTCTGTATCACTTTGCCGGCGGCCGTGGTTGCGGATTCCCCGTGAATGATTCTCACTCCCGCCAATTCAAATGCCGGCACCGCCGTGCCGTTCACCCAGCCGTCAAAGAACCATTCCAGCGACGGATGGCCTTCATAGCGCAATGATTCCGGCAAGGCCTCTTCAAAGGCCTGCTGCACGTCGCGGGTATTGATATCTTTGCCTTCATATTGCTCCCGCAGTTTGCGCAGTACGGCAAAGAATGGATCTTCCTTTTCCGCGTCTTCGCGCTTGTCGGCCGCGCCGCGATTTCGCCGCATGGTTTGCGCATCTATCAGCATTGCGCGAAGCATATGGAAGAGCCAGGTGCCGCGCTCGTAACTGATCGCTTCATAGGCCTGAGGGAAATGCGACGAATTCAGGCGCTGGCCCAGGGTTACCGGACCGGCGTCGGAGACCATGCGGCCGGCGGCATTGCGTTGCAGCAGGTCGCGGCGGTACTGATCCATGGCAACGCGAAAGGCCGGCGGCTCCTGCCGCTCGATCATCAGCAATGCGCAGTAATTGGAAAGGGCCTCCACCAGCCACTGTTCGTGGTAGCTCTTCCAGGTCAACAGGTCGCCCCACCACTGATGCGCCACTTCGTGCGCCGGCATTAATCGGCTATAAAGCAATTCCCGAAAGGGATCGTCGATGCGCAGGCGCACGCGCTCTTCGCGGGTCAAAAAAGAAAGGCTGGAAAGATCGATCAGACCCGGCCAGCCCAGGCTGTCCGATCCCGGCACTTGCGTCAAAGCCAGCGTGCGGTAAGGGAATGCACCCAGCTGGCCGGCGAGGAATTCGACGGTCGCCGCCGCAATCTGCGCCACCTTTCCGGCCTGTTCGCGCGGCTGCGGCACCGGAGCCGGAATCATATCGACAGCCGGAGGCGGTGCCCGGCGGGAGGGATATGGGATCTCCCGGGGCTTCAGGATAGTCAAATCCTCCGGCGGGCGAAGGCTGGCTTCAACGCCGGGCGCCGCATACGCGTCGATCTCGACTTTGCCCGCCTGAACTTCGGTTTTGAGGTAGCGCCCCAGATTGAATGCAGCAAAGGGAATGGGACGTTCCGTCACATAACGGGCCACCTGCTGCGAGGATTGCCGGAGGCCTTCGGCCGCTTCCGGAGCGGGCTGGCGTTCCCCACTGGCTACCAGCGTCCATCCCGCCGGATAGCGGAACTCCATATCGAAGCCGGACATGGCAATGCCGCGGTTTGGATACCAGATGCCGCGCGCTCCCACGGTCAGCAGCCCGGCGCCGGCATCGGAAAGCACATCGCCGCCATAGTCAAAACGCAGTTGCATGGCCTGGCCGGGAATCAACGGCGCGGGAAAAATCACCGCCACCAGATCGTTCCCCCGCCGCGACAACCCGGAGCCTTCCAGGGCCTGATTTTGCAGGAATTCGAGCGGATGGCCATCGCCGGTGACCGCTTTCACCTGCAGATAGCGCGAAAGCTCGAATATCAGAATTCGCGTTCCCGGTTGCGAAGTTTGCAGATCGAGCGTGGTCTCGGCCGAGAGCAGCCGCGGCGGTTCCACGCGTGCGCGAATCAGGTAACGCGAAATACTCACCGGATCGGCCACGGCTTCAGCGGCGGCTTGGGTTTGGGCGGTCAAACTGGGCGCAACGCCCGCCTTCGTCGCCTGCACGCGCGCCCGCGCCGAGCGCACCGGAAATGCCGTCCAGGTATCGTAGTAGCCGATTCCCTTTTCTTCGACGCTCTGGGCCACGCTGATCTGCTCCGGCACCGACGAATCAAAAACAATATCGAAGACTCCCAGACGCCCGCCGGCCACGCGCAGGCTCAAATAACGATCGCCTGCCGGTTGCTGCCAGGCGATGCCGCCCGCAGGCAATACGGTTTCCGCATTGACCATGGTCGTCAGCAGGCGCAAAGACGAAAGCGGCGCCAGCGAGGCGGAAATTGTATCTCCCAATTTGAGAAAAGCCGCAACATCGAAGGCGTTCTCGTCAGACGCTTCGGCTTCGCCCTCGCCTTTCGGCATGGCGAACGGACGCAGAGCGGACTCAAGCTCCGCCCTGGTGTCGTCATTAAAGCGCAGGTAAGCGGTCGTAAATCGTTCGTCAAGAATGGCGGAGCCGGTGAACAGTTCCAGGGATGCGCGCTCTACCCGATCGGGAGGAGAGAGCAACACCTCGCCTTCTCCCTGAAAAAATGCGCCGGTCACGCGGCCGTCGATGGCGCGCAGGAAGGCAATCACTCCCTCGTCGAGGGACAGGTGCAGGTCTTCGCGCTCCAGTTGCGCGTCGCGAATGCGATACAGGTGCTCTGAGTCGAGGGTGACAGCCTGCAGCTGACGGTAGAGGCTGGAGGCGGAGTGTTCCTGGGCGGAAAGCGTTGCACCACAGAGGACGCAAAGAACGCAGAGGAAAGACGGGAATAAGCGGCCACCGATAAACGCAGTTAAACGCAGATAGAGAATCCGTTTCACGTCTTTCGTCTGACAGTTTTTCAAAACCCCTTCATTTTTCCTCTATATCCTCTGCGTCCCCTGTGGTGAAAAGGGCTAGCCTGCCTTGAAGCCGCGGTGGCAGGAGCGCTCTGACGAGCTGCAATTGCCCGGTTCGGCCAGCACGCCATCGGGGCCGATACAGGTCTGTGTATGCATGCACCAGAACAGACCATCATTGGTTTCGGGCACCGTGGGGTCGTGCTCGGCCAAAATGAATTGACCCTTCCAGCGCAGTGCCGGGCACAGGCCGGGATGATGAATATCAAAACGACTCGGATCGTTGGTCATAGAGAACCCTCTGGTAGCTGATAGTCAACAGCCGGCAGCGAGGGGCCGAACACCAGATCAGGCTCCCGGCTGCCAACTACCGTCTACTCACTACAACTTCGCCGCTTCCAAAATTGCCCGTTTTACCGCTACCCGCGCCAGTTGAATCTTGTAGGCATTATGCGAGAGCGGCGTTGCTTTGGCGACCGCCGCCTCGGCGGCGGCGGCAGCCGTTTCCCGGGTCAGCGGCTTGCCGTGCAGCGCTTCGCCCGCTTCCTTCGAGGTCCATGGAACGGGCGCCACGTGTCCCAGCACAATGCGGGCATCTTCCACCCTGTCGCCGGCCATCGCCAGCAAAACCGAGGCGGTGGCCAACGGCCAATCGAATGTACGCTTCTGCCTGACTTCGTAGACGGCAGCCTTGCGCACACCGGCAGATGACTTGCCCGGCAAAATGATTCCGAGAACCAGTTCATCGGAAGCAAGATCGTATTCGCGCTCTGCTTCCGTCTCCGGAATACGAAAGAAGTTCTCCGCGGCCACGGAACGGTGCTTCCCCTTGCCGTAAATCAGCACCGAAGCGCCATAGGCAATCAAGACAGGTGCAATCGAAGATGGCGAGACGAATTTTGCCGGTCCGTGGTTGCCAAAGATCGCGTGATAACGATTGTCTCCATCCGTCACCAGAGATTTGCCGTTCTTCATCGCCAGCAGGCCAAAGCCGTTGCGAAAGTACCAGCAACGCGGCCGCTGGCAGAGATTGCCGCCCATGGTCGCCATATTCCGGATCTGCGGGCTGGCCGCATCGGAACATGCGCGGGCCAGCGCGGGATAGTCTTTCTGAACCAGCGCGCTGTCGGCGGTATCTTGAATCAGCGTGGCAGCGCCAATCAGGACAGCGCCTGGAATGCGCTTCACGCCGTGCAGTTCTTCCACCTGCTTTACGTCCACCAAACGGCCCGGCGTGACGACTTCATCCTTCATCAGCGGAAGCAAATCGGTGCCGCCGGCCAGAATGGCATCCGGCCCCCATTGCGGACCGAGCAAGCCGGTGACCTGATCGCGGCCGGTGGGACTGGCATATTCGAACGGTCTCATGCGCGCCTCCCGGAGTTGAGCGCGGCCAGAACCCGCTCGGGCGTGAGCGGCAGAAAGGGCACGCGCACGCCGATGGCGTTCGCCACCGCGTTGGAGATGGCCGCGCCCGGCGAAATCACCGGCGGCTCACCCAGGCCGATAACGCCACGCTCGTCGTAGCCCTTGCCGGTCATCATGTGCACCACCAGTTCAGGAATGTCGCCGATTCCGGCCAGACGGTAAAACTCCAAATTCGGATTCAGCATGCGGCCGGTAGTGGGATC
>CAZUCM010000256.1:0-5255 GCA_964619235.1 uncultured Terriglobales bacterium | reverse complement strand
ACGGACGGGCGGTGAGCGGGGCGGCGCCATTCGCGAGCGCGGCGTGGTCATAGCCTCCGGCTTGATGGCCGGGGGCGCGCTGGGCGGCGTGCTGGGCGCGGCGTTGCGGCTGGTGCCGCGCTACCGCGAAAACCTGATTCATACGCCGTTTTACAACTCCGAGCCCATCTCGCAAACCGTTTCGGCGGTGCTGTTTGTGGGGCTCTGCTTGTACGTCTGGTACAGTTCCTTGCATAGGCCGAAGGGGGTGCGATGGACCAAGTAGGAAAGTGTATTGCCGATGCCATCCTCGGTGTCGATACCCTGTGGGGCGGCGATGTCATGTGCCCTTCGGGCACGGGGCGATTTATCGCCGACTCCTGGTTTTCGGATGAGGCATTGCCGGCGGCATATTCCCTGCCGGTGGCGGCCCGCGTGCGCGAGTGCGGCGGAGTATCCGGCAAAGATGTAGATCGTAAGGCAATCGAAGAGTATTGCCGCCAGGTGGATCTGCCCAAGGCAATCGCCGGAATTCGCGAGGCGGCGGCTGACGCCGGGAAATTGCGTAGCGCCTATCTGCGGGGGCTTTCCGGGTGTCTGGAGACCATGTGGGAGCTGGCGCTGGAAATGCTTGGGCAAGGCCCGGCTGTGCCATATGCACGCTGTGTCGAATCTTCCACCGGCCGTCCGCCCGGGCCGTCGCAACCGGAGGCCAAGCGCGAGCGCGTTGCGGAACTGCTCGGCCGCGCCGGATATTCTGCGGCCGGCGGCGGACTGCTGCCGGCGGTCGAAAAATGGCGTCAGGCTCGCAACGTCCCCATGGCGGCCGTGCGCGCCCTCGGCGATGCCATGATCGCCTACTTCGACGGACTGAGCGCTGCTCATTTGCAGCCCTTTCTCCCGCTCGAACTCGCCGCCGTGCCCCGCGCCAATATCAAGTTTCTCCCCATTCAGGATGCCTGGTTTTCCGGCTCCATGAATTACGTGGGCCGCGCCCGCCGGGCCGATGGCACTCCCGAGTATGAGGCGACTTACGAAATCAATGCCTCGCTGCAAATCTCCGTGCCCGAGTTCCAGCAGCTGGTGAGCCATGAAGTGGTGCCCGGCCACGTCACCACGTTTGCCTACCTGCAGAATCTTTTTCTTCGCGGCAAAGCGGAGTTTGAAGCCACCATTCTCACGATGAACACCCGCGCGGCCACGCTCTTCGAAGGCATCGCCAACAACGCCATCCTGATTGCCCATGGCGTAACCGAAGTCGAACAGCTGCCGGAGGAAGACATGCAAATCGGCGTGCTGCTCGCCTTGCTGCAAGACGATGCCAAGAATCAGTCGTCGTATCTGACCTGGGGCGAAGGCAGAAAGCAGGCGGAAGTGGCCGCCATTCTCCGCCGCGACTTTCTGGTCAGTGAAGAACGCGCCGATAAGCTCTCCGGCGCCTGGGGAAAACATCCTCTCCTCGGCCGCATGTATCTCCCGGCTTACCGTAGCGGCACGGAACGCGTTGCGGCCTTGCGGCGGAAGTATCCCGCCCGGAAGGTGATTCCGGCGCTATACGGCTGCCACGGGTTGGTGGATATGGAGACGGTGGAGGAGCTATTGCAGGATTGAGGACTGGACCAGCGGGAACTGGCGGCGCATTGCGACTTCGGTTGTCCGGGTCGAGGCGGGTCTCAGCGCTTGATGCGAGGTATTCGATCCCGCCGGCTCACTGTACCTGAAGCGACTGGTTATCGCGCCTTAATGTAATATCCCGAAACCTTCCACTGGCCGCTCTTGGTCAACATGGAAACCACCATTTCCACCGCCGACTTCATATTTTCGAAAGAGGATTGATATTGAATGACCAGATACTGGCCGTCGGGCGCGCCGGGAAGCGAGGTTCGGGAGGTTGACGACTCCAGTTTTCGCGATGTGAGCTTTCCCAGAGGGCCGCGGGTGACCTTCAGCATCTTTCCCCACTTATCGCTGTCAACCGAGTCCTTGAAGTACGGCGCGGCTTCGTCCCAACTGGCGGCATATTTGCCATCGTCCACCAGGGCCAGCCATTTGTTGGCCGCGTCCAGGGCGGCTGCCTTGTCCGCTTGTTCGTCCGCCAGCGTAAAAACCCCAGCCAACAAGGCGACCGTCACCAGTAAACCGACGACCCAGGATTTTGCTTCGTTGCGCATCCGGCGTTTACTCCCAGCATGATTTCCAGAGCGAATCCACAATATGTGTCTGGCCGGAGCACTGTCAAGCCTCCGATGATTCGTTTTTCGGCCGGCAGCCGGCGAAAAACCACTGCTCAATCAACACATCTTCAGCACCCGGGCTTTGCCCCGCTCCAGCAGGATCGGGCGCAATAGTTCGGTAAGGCCGGAGGGATCAGCCAGAAAGCCGTCGTGTCCATGGCTCGAGGTCAATTCGGAATACTCGCAGCGGACTCCGGCGGCGTTCATCCGCTCCGCCAATGACTGCACATCGGCGGCTGGGAACAGCCAATCGGAGGAGATGCCGATCAACAATACCCGCGCACGAATCCGGCGGAAAGCGGCTTCTTCGGAGCCGTATTGCCGTCCCGGATCGAACAGATCCATGGCCTTGGAAAGAGCCAGGTAGCTGTTGGCGTCAAAACGGGAGAGAAACTTCTCGCCTTGATGATCCAGGTAGCCGGCGATGTCAAAGCGTCCATCAAAGGAACGGTAAGGGTCCTCTCCGCTGCGATCCGGCTTGCGCGAATTCCTCTCGGTAAACAATTCGGCGGACTTGTAGGAGATCATGGCGATGGCGCGGGCTTGCGCCAATCCGGCGGCGGGCTGTTCGGTGTAGCGTCCGCCATGAAACTGAGGATCGTTGAGAATCGCCTGTCTTTGCAGGTGGTTCAGCGCCAGTCCCATGGCCGAAAGCGGAGTGGAGCCGATACCGATGCAGGCTTCCACCCGTTCGGGGAAGTCGATGGCCCACTGCATGGCCTGCATCCCGCCGATCGAGCCGCCCAGCACAACCTTCAGCCGATCAATGCCGAGATGGTCCAGCAAGCGAGCCTGGGCGCGAACCATATCGGAAATGCCAACCACGGGGAAGTCGGGACCATAAGCACGGCCCGTCTGCGGATTGATCGAACTTGGCCCGGTCGAACCGTAACAGGAGCCGATGACGTTGGAACACAGAAAACAATAGCGCGATGTGTCGAAGGCGCCCTGGGCGCCGAACATCTCCGCCCACCAATCGGCGATCCGCGCCGAACCGGATAATGCATGACATACCAGGACCACATTGTCGCGGTGCGGGCTCAGCTTGCCATAAAGCGCGTAACGTATGGTCACCGGGCGGAGCGAGCCGCCGCCGTCCAGCGCATAAGGCGCATCGGCCGCGAATGTGAAATCCCCCTCTGATGCGGGTTGAATCATAGTTCCCTTTCAGCCTTCAGCGATCAGCCAACCGGTGCCGGCTGATCGCTGACCGCTCTACTTCTTTGCCGTGGCGAGCAACGCCTGGTCCAGATCGGCGATGATGTCGCGTACATCTTCAATGCCGACCGACAGACGCACCATATCGGGGGTGACCCCGGTGGTCCGCTGCTCCTCGTCGGACAGCTGCTGGTGCGTAGTCGATGCCGGATGGATGACCAGCGACTTCGCATCGCCGATGTTCGCCAGCAGGCTGAACAGCTTCAGCTTATTGATGAACGCCTTCCCGGCTTCGAAACCGCCGCGGATACCGAAGGTCAACAGCGCGCTGCAACCTTCAGGCAGATACTTTTGCGCCAGCTTGTAATAGGCGCTGGTCTTCAGCCCGGGATAATTGACCCAGGCAACTTCCGGATGCTTTTCCAGGAACTGGGCCACGGCCATAGCGTTCGACGAATGCCGCTCCATACGCAGATGCAGCGTCTCGGCGCCCTGCAACAACAGGAAGGCGTTAAACGGCGAAAGGCAGGCTCCGGTATCGCGCAGTCCCTGCACCCGGGCCTTCAGGATGAACGCCAGCGGGCCAAAAGCTTCCGTGTAGCTGACGCCATGGTAGGACGGGTCGGGCTCGACAAAGTCCGGAAATCGCCCGGAGGCTTTCCAGTCGAATTTGCCGGCATCCACAATGACTCCGCCGATCGAATTTCCGTGTCCGCCAATGAACTTGGTAGCCGAGTTGATGACAATATCGGCGCCCCATTGAATCGGGCGGCACACCGCCGGGGATGCGCTGGTGTTATCGATGATCAGAGGCAGTTTGTGCTCGTGCGCGATAGCGGCAAGGCGCTCAATATCGGCGACGTCGAGTTTCGGGTTGCCCAGAGTCTCGGTATAGACGGCGCGGGTCTTGCCGTTGATGGCCGCGCGCAGACCGTCGTAGTCCTCGCCATCCACGAAGCGAATCTTGATCCCCAGTCTGGGCAAGGTGTAGTGGAACAGGTTGTAGGTGCCGCCATAAAGCGAGGTGGTGGATACGATCTCCTCGCCGGCCTTAGCCAGGGTGATGATGGTCAAAGTCTCGGCCGCCTGGCCTGAGGCCAGCGCCAGCGCCGCGGCCCCGCCTTCCAGAGCGGCGATCCGCTTCTCGAAGACGTCGGTGGTCGGATTCATAATGCGCGTGTAAATGTTTCCGAACTCTTTGAGTGCAAACAGGCGCGCCGCATGGTCGGCGTCATCGAAGACGTAGGAGCTGGTCTGATAGATCGGAACCGCCCGGGACTTGGTGGTGGGATCCGGTTGCTGTCCGCCATGGACGGCTAAGGTCGCGAAACGTTGGTCTTGTTCGGGCATTTGCTTATCTCCTTTAGGCGAATCGGTTTCGCGGCGTACGCGGCGCGGGTTTCCTTGCTGGGGCTTACCGCAAACAAAAACCCCCGCCGCTAAAGTTGCGTCGGGGGCTCTCAATGCCTTGTATGAGAACTCATCCAGCTCTTTAGCAGTTTTTTACGTGGAGCAAGTCACCTTAAATCGCCACGTGTGTCCAAAACTTCGAACTGCTCAACAATCCGCCGCTTAGTATAGCAGCTCTGTGGTTCCAGTCGCTAACTTTGCGGCGGACTGTGTTTAATACCACCAACAGTAATACCGCGAACCGAAACCCGTGGGAAACGCAAACTTTTCATCGAAAGAATCGAGAAAATTGGGGCAACCCCGCGGCAACCCCCGGCTTCACCGAAGCAGCGTTCCAGGCTTCCCGGTTCTCGTTTCACTCCGCGCCGGCTGCAACGCCCTCCCCGGGGGCTTTCGATTACCCACAACTCCGGACCTCGTCCGCTGGGAGCGCGGGCTGCCAGCCTAATGTCACTTACTTTGCAACAGGTCGTT
>CAZUCM010000255.1:0-5271 GCA_964619235.1 uncultured Terriglobales bacterium | reverse complement strand
TGCGCGGCTTCAAGGCACAAGCTCCCACGCTTTCGATCAGCCGGCCCAGCTTCTCGTCGGCGGCACACAGATGTGCAATGGCCTCCTGGTTTTTCAGGGCTTTTCCAACTTTCATCGTTCAAGGATACGATATGCCCCGGTTACCTTGGGACATATCTGGTCTTTCCCTTCCGTGAGCCGGAAAGCGATTGTCTGATTGAGACTGGAAATGACCCACCCTATAATCTGACTACTCTGGATGAGCTATGGCATTTGGGGCTTTCGGGCCCTTTGGGAAATATCGTGAGAAGCGCCGCCGTCAGGGAAGAGGCAGCGCGCAATGGGACATCATGGACATTCGTAGGCAATCGAAACCTGAAATGCCCCGTCCAGCCCGGGGATTCCCTGCTATCTCTTCTGATGTCTTTGCCCGTTTCTCTGCCGGTAGCCTTCTGCGGATGAGCCGTTTACTGGCCATCTTCGTCTTACTGGGCCATACCGCATTTGCCGGAACAGCGGAACCGGGAATTGAGCCCTCTGCGGCAGCCGCGGAGGGGAGTGCCGAATCAGCGAACACCCCGGCGAAAGCCGCCGCGGCCAATCGTGCCGCGCACCCGCTGGACGGCATCATGGCGACCACAGACGATCGCGGCCGGATCGTCTATGTAAACGCGCCTCCGCCGGCGCCGGAAAAACCCGAGGCCTCCGCCCCCCGGCGAACCAGCAATCTGGTCTATTGGAGCAACAAGGAACAGCAGTGGAAGCCTGTGCCCCCACCCACTCCTTCGGCCATGAGAGCGGCTCGTAATGCGGCAGCCGAAGTGATGGACTACGTACAGGAAAAGTCGGTTACCCGGGTGAGCGCGCGGAGACAGGCCAAAGCAGCGCCTCCGGCGGTGTCCATCCCGTCCCCGGCAGAGCACAGGAAATCCTATAACACGGAGGTGCTGGCGGAGTTGCACCATGACGCTCCGGCGGCAGCCGATCACCGGCCCGCAGCGGCAGCGCAATCCGGGAATGCGCATGCTCGCCGCTGGTCTGCGGCCACTGCGTATGTGGTCAGCACCAAAGAAATCGACGAGGCCATCGAGCGCGCCGCAGCCCGTCACCGGGTGGACCCCAATTTAGTGCGCGCCATGATCAAAGTGGAATCGAATTTCAATCCGCGCGCCGTCTCCAAAAAGGGAGCCATGGGCCTGATGCAGCTTATGCCGGCGACGGCCCGCAGCCTCGACGTAAGCCATCCCTTTGACCCGGAGGAAAATGTCGATGCCGGCGTACGCCATTTGAAAACGCTGTTGGATAATTATGGCGGAAACGTCAGGCTGTCCCTGGCCGCCTACAATGCCGGACAAACCGCCGTCGCCAGGTACAATGGCGTGCCCGCCATTCCCGAAACGACGAACTACGTCAAACAGATCACCGCTCTGTATTCCAACGGTGGACCGGCATCGCTATTCCTGGGGTTTACCTCACGCAAAGGCCAAACCCCGGTTCGGGTATTCCGTAATAACAACGGAGTCATTACCATGACGAACGAATAAGCCGGTTTCCCTCCCCGGAAGACCGAAGCTGCGGCGCGGCTGCGCAAAGTTGAAGGCGGCTGCGGAAACCTCAGCCGTTCCACCCCGAACAGTTCTTGCCGATTACGATTTGCGCGCACCCGCCTAGGTACCACCGACGGCACTGATAAGTAAGAATTCTCGATTACAAATGCTGACTTCCGAGCGATGATAACCTAGGTAGAGAGTTTGCCGATTCGTTGTCCATTCCGGAAGATGAACTTTGTGACGGCGGCATGGCTGCTGCTGGCGCTGGTAGTGCCGGTTTCCGCCCGCAGTGTGGCCGAGAAAAAGCAATGGGCGCGCACACAGTTTGAAGAGGCCGAGCGCCAGCGGGACCAACTGAACAAACGTCCGGCGGAGCAGCGTTCCCGGCGCGATTACCAGCAGGTCGCCGACGCCTACCGCCAGGTGTATTACACCGCTCCCACTTCGAGTAAGGCCGATAGCTCGGCGAATGCGGCGGCCGAGGTGCTCGCCGAAAGCGGTCACCAGTTCCAGGATGCCAAGATCTCCCACGCCGCCATTGGTCAATATGAATACCTGCGCCGCGAGTATCCCGGCAGCAAATACCGCGTTGACGCATTATTCGCCATCGGACGAATTTACCGGGACGACCTGAACGACCCCGATCAGGCCAAGGCGACCTTTGAGGAATTCGTAAAACGCTATAAGGCCACGCCGCTGACCGAGCAGGCGCGCGCGGCCCTTAAGGAATTGGAACATCCAGGGAACGTCCCCCGTCCAACGTCCAACGTCTCCCATAAGCCGGCGCCCGCAGCGGCGGACCCGAAGCCGGAAAAAGTGAGCGAAGCCGTAGCTGCGCCCTCTCCGGAAGCTGCGGCAAAGCCCGCCGAGGATGGACATACGACGGCGGTGAAATCCAGCGTACTGCCGCTGGTGACCGGAATCCGCCACTGGTCCACCCCCGATTACACTCGCGTTGCCATCGACCTGGAAACCGTAGTCGAATATCAGGCCGGGCGGGTTCCCAATCCCGATCGTATTTTTTTTGATCTGCGCGGCACCAAACTGGCTCCATCCTTGATCGGCAAGACCTTTGAGGTGCAGGACGGATTCCTGCGCAAGATCCGGGTGGCCCAGTATCAGAAGGATATGACGCGGGTGGTGCTGGAAGTCGATGAGATTTCAGAATACTCCGCCTTCCTGTTGCCCAATCCGTATCGCCTGATTATCGATATTCACGGCCGGGCCAATGCTCACCGCACCACGGTGCAGGCGAAGAGTGAACCTTCGGCGGTACAGCCGAAGACTTCTCCCGTCGCCGGCAAGGTAGAAGCCGCGGCCGGCAAGACGCACACGAATACCGCACATGCTGCGGAATCGGCAGCACCTGCTACGCATTCCACGCGCGTG
The DNA here is from genome assembly GCA_964619235.1 of uncultured Terriglobales bacterium. Classification (GTDB taxonomy): domain Bacteria; phylum Acidobacteriota; class Terriglobia; order Terriglobales; family Acidobacteriaceae; genus CAZUCM01. The sequence goes on along the minus strand of CAZUCM010000255.1, from coordinate 2,353 downwards.
GCGGATGGCACTACGTCGCCGTTGAAATCCGAGCCTCCGGTGATACCGGCGGCCACGACGGCCACTGCCGGCGAAAGAACGCCCGCCGTACCGCCCACGGTAACAGCGGCTGCTCCACCTGCGGAAAAGCAACCGCAGGCTCCGGTCACCAGCGCGACAACCGAAACCGCCGCTGCTTCGGTTCCGGCGCCGGCGCCCACTCCCACCGCAACGTCCGCGAGTCCGGCGGTTGCAGAGGCGAAGCCGGCTTCGGAGCCGGTGAAAGCGCCCGCCGATACCGCCAGTCTGGCGCGCATGGATCCGCCTGATCTTAAGACTTCCGAGCCCACCACCGGCCCCACCTTCGAGTCGGTGACGCCGCGTGCGACTCTGCCGCGCGCCAAGCGAACTCCCACTCCGGACATTCGCGCCGCGCAGCCGACCGCCGACGGCGAACGCTCGCTGACCCGAGCCCTGGGATTGAAGATCGGCAAGATCGTAGTCGATGCCGGCCATGGCGGTCATGATACCGGCACCATTGGTCCGGGCGGCTTGCAGGAAAAAGATATTACGCTGGATGTTGCCCTGAGGCTGGGCAAACTCCTGCAGACCAAACTGGGTGCGGATGTTGTTTATACGCGCGACAACGACACGTTCATCCCGCTGGAGACGCGCACCGCCATTGCCAATCAGAACCAGGCCGATCTGTTCATTTCGATCCACGCCAACTCCAGCGACGATGCTTCGGCCCGAGGGGTGGAAACTTACTATTTGAACTTCACTTCCTCCCCGGATGCGCTGGAAGTGGCCGCCCGCGAAAATGCGGTGTCGGAGAAGTCGATCCACGAATTGCAGGATCTGGTGAAGAAAATCGCCCTCAAGGAAAAGATCGAAGAATCGCGCGAATTCGCCTCTGACGTGCAAAGATCGATGTGGGCGGGCGAATCGGCGAAGAGTCCCGCGGTAAAAAACCGCGGCGTACGGAAAGCGCCGTTCATCGTCCTGATTGGCGCCAATATGCCGTCGATTCTGGCCGAGATTTCTTTCCTCTCCAACCCCACAGACGAGCGCAAACTGAATACTCCGGAATACCGCCAGAAGATCGCCGAATATCTCTATCGCGGCATCGCCCGCTATATCAACGGCCTCAGCGGCGTGAAAGTGGCGCAAAGCCATCCCGTCGCGGCAAGGTGAGGAGCGCTTCCCGTTTCCCGTTTTTCGTTTCCCGTTCCATCGGCACGATACCGCTACGCCATGACCTCGCAAATCTGCTAACCTTGATTTCCGGTGAGGAACATATGTCGTTTTCCAATCAGCGGCAATTTGCACGGCTTTCCGTTTCCGATGACACGCTCGCTTATGACGAGACCGGCCGCAAGCTGGGCCAGGTAACGATGGTCGGCGGCGGCGGCATGGCCATCCGCATCGCAGATGCGAGTTTAAAGTTCACACCCGGTGACCGGCTGAAAATTACCGTGGTCGAATCGGCGGGCGACAACAGAAACACGGTCCAGGCAACCGTGGTCTATCTTCACGGTGACACGCTGGGCCTGGAGTTTGTCTAAAACCGGCGCTTTTGCAGTTACAATACGAAGAAGAAATCCGGGATTCCGCCGGATTTCCGTAGTTTGAATGCAGCCGGATGGGGGCGTAGCTCAGGTGGATAGAGCACGCGCCTTCTAAGCGCGTGGTCGCTGGTTCGAGTCCAGCCGCCCCTACCATCTTGCCTCAGGCACTCCGCGCCCGCAGCCTGTATCAGCCAGACAACTTTCCCGCTTGCGTTCCCTCCGATCAAGTTTTTCCCTGCACCGGCAAATGACCGCCATTCGTAGAAAACCTGCGGCAAAACTGCGGAAGAAGCAAGCACAAAAAATGCCCTCTTTTTTTTTGGGGCCGTCTGTACCATTTTGGAACACAAAATCCAATTGATTCGACTTGACTTACGAGCCGAAACTTGGGATAACTACAGGGGTTCTCCCTAGACCAGTCTTGGGGGTGTTTGCGGCTTGGCGAAGTTCGAGCTCGGGAGAGGGGAACCTCAGAATACCTTCTCCTTCGTTTTAGCGCTGAGACGCAAGAGCCAGGACGAACCGCGGGATATGGCCGCTTTCCAGGTTGGCGGCTGTTGTGAACCGAAGGTCTCAAGTGAGCGCGCTGTGATCCGCGCAGCGGGACCAGGTGGCAATTTTTACACAGGTGTTGCAGTAACTGTCTTGCATATTGGGCCGAACCCAAGGTGTTGCGGCATTCCTTGCGCACACGCGCTGCCTGTTGGATGACGAGCATAGCGCGGAGCAGGGATCAGCGGAGGGGTTACACGGGGGAAGGGAGCTCGATCAATGGAATTCCAGGACAAACTTCTGAAGTGCATTGA
>CAZUCM010000254.1:0-5290 GCA_964619235.1 uncultured Terriglobales bacterium | reverse complement strand
GATTGAACATCTGGTCCAGCACCTTCCACGGAATCGTGGAGACATGGGCGCCCGCCAAGGCCGCCTCCATCACGTGCACGGGATGGCGGATCGAGGCGGCAAGCACTTGCGTTTTGTAGCCATAGTTCTTGTATATCTGCACCGTCTGACGAATCATCTCCATGCCAAACTGGCTGATGTCATCCAGCCGGCCGACGAACGGGCTTACGTAACTGGCTCCCGCCTTGGCCACGATCAGCGCCTGATTGGGGGTGAAACACAGCGTCATATTGACCGCTATGCCATCGCTGCTCAGCCGCTTGCACGCCTTCACGCCATCGCGGGTAGTGGGCAGCTTGATGACAGCGTTCTTGTGCCAGGTGGCGAAGTCGCGTCCCTGTTTGCACATGCCCTCGGCGTCGGTGGCGGTAACTTCCACGCTGACCGGCCCATTTACGATGTTGCAGATCTCAAGGATGGTCTCCTTGAACGGCTTGCCCTCCTTGGCAATCAGGGAGGGATTGGTGGTGACGCCGTCCAGAATGCCCAGCGCTTCGGCTTCGCGGATTTCCTTCACATTTGCGGTATCGATAAAGAACTTCATAAGATGCCCCTCGCATACGGCCTCGAATCGAAGCCGAACCTTGCTGTAATTACCAGAGCCGGGCCGCCGATTCAGCAATGCGGCCCCGGTTCAATCCGTCTCGTCGATCACCGGGTTAGTCAGCGCGCCCACACCGGTCACGCTGATTTCCACCACATCCCCCGCCACCAGCGGGCCAATCCCTTCCGGCGTTCCGGTAGCGATCAGATCGCCCGGCAACAAGGTCATGACGCGGGAAATATAGCGAATAATGGCATCCACCGCGAACAGAAGACCCTGCGTGCTGGCGTGTTGCCGCACTTCGCCATTCACCCGGCAAGCCACGTTGACGCCGCCCCAGGGGTCCAGTTCGTCGTTGACCAGCGGCCCCACCGGACAAAACGTGTCGAAACCCTTGGCTCGCGTCCATTGCCCGTCTTTTTGTTGCAAGTCGCGCGCAGTAACGTCATTCACACAGGTATAACCGCGGATGTATTCCTTGACGTCTTCATCATCCCGCAGGTGGCGACAGCGCTTGGAGATAATCACCCCGAGCTCCGCCTCGTGGTCCACATGCGCGGAATCCCTGGGACGCCGGATCGGCTTACCCGGCCCAATCACCGAAGAGGGCGGTTTGAGAAAAATCAGCGGCTCGGCAGGAACGTCATTGCCTAATTCGCGGGCATGAGCCGCATAGTTGCGGCCCATACAGACAATCTTGCTGGGCAGCGTCGGCGGCAATAACCGGGCCTCGGATAGGGGAATGTGCTCGATCTTGCGCGTCGGCAATTCATCCATGGGCTCATCGGAGCCGGGGGCCATCAGCACCAGCCGCGTAATCATGTCATGGCCGGCTACCGCTTCAATCAGCCCGTAATGATGCTCGTTATTCAGTTCATATCGGCAATATTTCATGGTCGAACCCTTTCAAGACTCTTCGAACTCATCGCGTCTGAAATCAAAACCTTTCGCCGCTGATACGCGCGGATCAGATCAAAGCAACCATATCATCCATTATTCCATCAGCGTAAATCTGCGTTAATCCGCGGCCCGCCTGATTTTCGATTTTGCAATCTCCTCAGCGTCCTTCGCGTCCTCTGCGTTCTAGGTTCCGATCTATTGCGGCACCGTCTCGGAGCTTGGTTCGCTGCGATCACTCTCGTGGCCGCGGACATCGACCGCCGTCACAACATAAGTGTATGTCCTGCCGGGAACAATATTCTCATCCCGGTACGCCGGAGTCGAGAAAAGTTTGGAACTGATCCTGCTCCACCGGTTCGATCCCGGCTCCTGGCAGTACACGATATAACCCGCCAGATCGGCATCCGTATCCGGAGTCCAGGACAAATCAATGAAGGGTTTCTGGCCCACGCCGGAGGCTACCGCCTCCAGATTCTTCGGCACCTCGGGCGGAAACACATCGGCGGCTATGACCGTGGCGGACCGGGAGTCCTCTCCTTCGACTTCGGCGATCTTGGCGCCATTTTCCAGAACCTCCGTCACTACGGTTACCCAGTAGCGATAGGTTTTCTCCCACTCAAAGCCGTGGTCGATGATCCGGCAAAGGCCGGTCCCGCCGGAAGCGCTGTCACAAGCATGAGGACCACGAAGCGCCGTGCCCACCACAACGCTGGCAGTTGAACCTTGCTCCTGGCGATACAGGCGGCAGCGGTATCGCAAACCGGAGATTACGGGGTCGTTTCCCGAGCAACGGAAGGTGACGGCAACTCCGTCGGCGGTCACTTCGGCGCTCACGGTTGCCGGCGGCGGCAGCGTTGGCGCCAGCGGAACCGTCACCTGATTGGAAAACCCGGCGCTGCGCCCGTATTTATTCGTTGCGCTCACCGCATAGGTGGCGGATCCAGTCGGATTTTTCTGCTGCAGTTCCAGCGAAACAGTGTCGGCAAAGGTCATCATGGCCGGAGATGGAGGCTTGGCGCCCTTCACCGGCTCCGGCGTGGGTACCGGCTGAACCTGTCCCACCTGCTGCGCGCAGGTCGCCATCGGGAACTGGTTGACCCCACGGCAAACCAGCGTGGGCCCCAGCTTCTTGAAACGCGTATTACGACCGTCGGTGGTTTTCCGGGCGGGAGTCCAGGATAGCGTGACCTTGTCGCCCTTGCGCGCCGCCGACAAATCCCCCGACGGCCGCGGCAATTCCAGCGCCGGCGGAGAGGGCCCGCCCGGCGTCCCGCACGCACTTAACAGCGCTAACGCGCACACTGCCAGCAACAGCTGTACAGAAACTTTCATAAATGCAGTTCAGAGTATCAGAAATCCGGGAAGGCTATGGGGCATTTTCCATTCTTAGCCGCAACCATTGCGGGTTGACCCGCGGCCCTTTGCGCGACCCGCTTTTCCATTGCAAATCCGCACTGCATTACAGAATGTATCTGGACAGGTCCTGATCCTTCACGATGTCGGTGAGCATCTTCTGCACGTATTCCGCGTCTACGGTGAATTGCTTTTCCTTCATGTCCGGCGCGCCGAAACTGATTTCGTCCAGTACGCGCTCCATGATGGTGTGCAGGCGGCGGGCGCCGATATTTTCCGTGCCTTCGTTCACCCGGAAGGCAAAGCGCGCGATTTCCGCCAGCGCCTCGGGGGTGAATTCCAGCTTCAACCCTTCGGTTTCCAGCAGAGCGACGTATTGCTTCACCAGCGAGGACTTGGGTTCGGTGAGGATTTTGATGAAGTCTTCCATGGTCAGCGATTCCAGTTCCACACGGATGGGGAATCGCCCCTGGAGTTCGGGAATCAGGTCGCTGGGTTTGGAGACGTGAAAGGCTCCGGCGGCAATAAAGAGGATATGGTCGGTGCGCACCATGCCGTAGCGCGTATTTACCGTGGTGCCTTCGACGATGGGCAGGATGTCACGCTGCACGCCTTCGCGGGAAACGTCCGGCCCGTGGCCGCCTTCCCGGCCGGCGATCTTATCGATCTCATCGAGGAAGATGATTCCCGATTGCTCCACCCGCTCGACGGCGATGCGCTGCACCTGGTCCATGTCGACCAACCGCTGCTCTTCTTCCTGAATCAGGTAATCGAAGGCTTCGCCGACCTTCATCTTCCGCTTCTTGGTGCGCTGGCCGAAGATGTTGGGCAGCATGTCCTTCATGTTGATATCCATCTCCTCCACGCCCTGGTTGGAGATGATTTCAAAGGCCGGGAACGAACGTTCGCGCACATCGATCTCGACGAAGCGGTCGTCGAGTTTGCCTTCCCGCAGTTGTTGCCGTAATTTTTCCCGCGTACGGGTGTGGGAGTCGCCTTCCAAGGCAGCGCCGAAGCCGGCAGTAGCGCCGGCGGGGCTGCCCACAAGGCCTTCGCCCGCCTTCATGGCCGGAAGCAATACATCGAGCAGGCGCTCCTCGGCATTCAATTCGGCGCGATCGGCTACATCTTCCAGTTTTTCCTCACGCACCATGTCGATGGCGACCTCGATCAGATCGCGGATCATCGATTCCACATCGCGGCCCACGTAACCGACCTCGGTAAACTTGGAGGCTTCCACTTTCAGGAAAGGCGAATTGGCCAGCCGGGCCAGACGGCGCGCGATTTCCGTCTTCCCCACGCCGGTGGGGCCCATCATGATGATGTTCTTGGGAATGATCTCTTCCGCCAGTTCGGGAGAGAGCTTCTGCCGCCGGATGCGGTTGCGCAGGGCGATCGCCACGGAACGCTTGGCCGCGTGTTGGCCGACCACGTATTTGTCCAGTTCCACGACGATTTCGCGGGGCGTCAGCTCATCCAGCCCCACGTGTTCTTCTTCCATCGCTCCGGGAAGGTAAATTGCCATCGTTGCCTGCTTCGCCTCTATTCCAGTAGTTTTAGTCTTGGCCGGGAACCACGGCATCCACTTCGATCTCGACCAGCCAGTCGGGATCGATCAGGCGGCTCACCTGCACAAAGGTACAGGCGGGACGAATTTCCCCAAATGCCTTGCCATGAACTTTGCCCACGGCCTCCCAATCTTCGATCCGGGTCAGATTCACCCGGGTGCGCACGACATCGGCCAGGCTTGCGCCGGCTTTGCGCAACGTCTCTTCAATGATTTCCAGGCAACGGCTGGCCTGGCCGGCGGCATCGCCGGGCGCGGCGGTCTTGCCGTCTTTGACCGGAGCCGTGCCGGAAATTGCGATCACATTCCCCACGCGAACCGCCCGGGAAAATCCTAAAATGGGCTCAAATGGCGAGCCGGATGAGATCAGTTCTCGTTTCTGCGCCTTGCTCATATCTGTACTCTCACTCGATCGTGGAATTAAGTATCAACCCGGGTAAAGCCGGTGGCGATCAAAGTTCTTCGAAAACGAACTGATCGTTGGTATAGATGCACATCCGGCCGGCAATCTTCATGGCCTCTTCGGCAATGGTCCGCGCCGGCAGGCTGGTATGCCGCAACAAAGCTTCGGCGGCCGCGTGGGCATAAACGCCGCCGCTGCCGATGGCGGCAATTCCGGTTTCCGGCTCGATCACGTCGCCGGAGCCGCTGATCATGTAAGTCTGGTTCTGGTCCGCCACCAGCAACAGGGCTTCCAGGTGGCGCAACATCTTGTCCGTCCGCCAGTCCTTGGCCAGCTCCACCGCGGCGCGCTGCAAGTTGCCGTGGTATTGCTCCAGCTTGGTGTTAAAGCGGTCAAACAGGGAAAACGCGTCGGCCGTAGAGCCGGCAAAGCCTGCCAGGATCTTGTCCTGATAGAGCCGCCGGATCTTGCGGGCATTGTGCTT
>CAZUCM010000253.1:0-5331 GCA_964619235.1 uncultured Terriglobales bacterium | reverse complement strand
CAGCCCTTCGCCGATGCCATCAAGTTGCTCACCAAGGAAGACATCATACCGGCAGGCGCCGATAAGCTGGTCTTCTGGCTGGCGCCGGTGGTGATCGTCATAACGGCCTGGACAACCTTTCTGGTGGTGCCCTTCGGGCCCGCGCATGCCATTACCGATATGAATATCGGCGTGCTCTTTATGCTGGGCGTATCGTCACTGAGCGTGCTGGGCATTGTGATGGCGGGCTGGGCTTCCAACTCGAATTACCCGCTCATGGGTTCGCTGCGCTCCAGCGCGCAGATGGTTTCCTACGAAGTGGCCATGGGCTTGGCGGTGGTTTCGGCGATCCTGATGACCGGCTTGAACGATACCGGCATTTATCTTCATCATGCTGTCACCTCGGCAACGCCGGGCGTGGGCACGCTGAGCATGATCGGCATCGTACAGGCACAGGCGGATCAGGGCACCTGGTTTGTCTTCAAATTCTTTCCCTTTGGCCTGATTGCCTTCGTGATCTTCGCCATTGCCATGGTGGCCGAGACCAATCGCGCTCCCTTCGATCTGCCGGAGGCGGAATCGGAGCTGGTGGCGGGTTTTCACACCGAGTACAGCGGTTTCCGCTGGTCGCTGTTCATGCTGGCGGAATATTCGGGCATGATTGCGGTGAGTTCCATTGCGGTCACACTCTGGCTGGGCGGATGGTTGCGGCCCTTTGCCACCTGGCACGGTCCGCAGATTACGATCCCTCACTACTGGCAGGGAGGCGCATTGGATCTTGCCACCTCCTTACTGCCGGCGGTGGTTTTCTTCCTGCTGGCTTTGGTTTGCTGGATCGGTGTCGTCCGCATGCCGAGGATTCCGGTTTTCCGGATTCAGACGCTGGGGCTGGCTGTATTCGGCCTGTTGTTGGGCGCGGTCGGATTGGTGCTGTTGGCGCCCCCGGTTCGCGACCGGATTCAGGACATTTTCTGGTTCAGCGTTAAGGTGGCATTTTTCATGTACCTGTACATCTGGTATCGGGCTACGTTCCCGCGTTACCGCTTCGACCAGTTGATGAAAGTGGGCTGGAAGGTTCTGCTGCCGATCGCGTTGGGAGTGCTGATTGTAACTGCTATTGTGGGGGTATTAAGGTGAGCCTGGCGCCGCTGCTGAGAAAGATTTTCTTCGTCGATTTGATCAAGGGCCTTGCGGTCACGTTTCAATATCAGGACCCCAAGGAGATTTACACCGAGCAGTATCCACTGGAGCGGCCGGCCATTGCGGACCGGTATCGCGGGTTGCCGCGGTTGAACGTCAATCCCGACACGCGGGAAACGCTATGTATCGCCTGCGACCTGTGCGCACTGGCCTGTCCCGAGCACCTGATTGTGGTGCAGAGCGAGCGCAGCGCGGTGACCAAGCGCAAGGAGTTGAAGGGCTGGACGGTGGACGTGAGCCGCTGCATGTTCTGCGGCTTGTGCGAGGACGCCTGTCCCACCGATTGCCTGGAGCTTTCGCAGGACTACGAATTTGCAACCTACAGCCGGGATTTCATTCTCGATCAGCCCCGGCTGGAGAAGGGTTCGGAACCCACGGTATATACGAAATGACACTGGCAGCGACCGAAATCAGTTCGATGTTGGCCACCGCCGCGGCCGATCCGGCGATGGCCCCGGTGGCCACGAAGTTCTTCTTTTATCTGCTCTCGACGCTGGCGATTGTCAGCGCCATCGGGGTGATCACGCGGCGGAATGCCGTGCACTCGGCTCTGGCGCTGATCGTGACCCTGTTGTCCGTGGCGGGTCTGTACCTGATGCTCTACGCTCCGTTTGTAGCCGGCGTGCAGATTATCGTTTATGCGGGCGGCATCATGGTCCTGTTTCTGTTCGTGATCATGCTGGTCAACCTGGAACGGTCCATGAAAGAAGAGCAATACAGCAAACAGTGGCTGGCTGGGGTCGCGGCCGCGCTTTGCCTGGGCGGATTGTTTGCGGTGGTCTACCGCAGGGGCCACAGCCTTTTTCCGGGCTCGCCGCTGCTGCTGGCGGAACGGAATAATACCCAGCAGATTGGCATCGGCCTGTACCAGAACTATGTGTTGCCCTTCGAGATCGCGTCGCTGCTGCTGCTGGTGGCCATTGTGGGCGCGGTCGTGATGGCAAAAAAGAGGATATGAGATGGAACTGACCACACTCCATTATCTGGTGGTTGCGGCGGCGCTGTTCATAATCGGCACCATCGGCGTGCTTACCCGGCGCAACGTGGTGATCATTCTGATGTCGATCGAGTTGATCCTGAACGCCGTGAATCTGAATCTGGTGGCGTTTTCGCGGCTGTACAACGGCCTGCACGGACAGATTTTTTCGATTTTTATCGTAGCCGATGCCGCGGCCGAGGCCGCGGTTGGACTGGGTATTCTGATCGCCTTCTTCCGCAATAAAGAGACGGTCAACGTGGACGAGATTGATTTACTCAAGTTTTAGGAGATTTGTAATTGGGAATTTGCATTTGAGAGGCGGGCCGCACCGGAAGCATGGCGGGGCCGGCAAATTACAAATTTAGAATTTGAGATTTGAAATGCGCTGGAATTTTGAGTAGCTAAATACACGAGCTGAACTGGAATGTTTTTCTTAAATCACATCTGGATGATTCCTCTGCTCCCGGCGCTGGGTGCGGCCCTGATGTTTTTCTTTGGCCGCAAAGTGTCGAAGCCGGCGGTAAACGGCGTTTGCGTGGGCGCGGTGGTGCTGGCGTTTGCCATGTCGGTGGGTGCCGTATGGAACTTTACCCACCAGTGGACGGCGGCTCATCCCGGCCAGCCCTTCGAAAAGGTGATGTACACCTGGCTGGGTTCCGACGACGGCGGAATGGCCTTCGTCACGCACACGGGCGCCGCGGCGGAGTTCAAGGCTGAGGCCGGATTCCTGCTCGATCCGCTGTCTTCGATCTGGCTGCTGTTTGTCACCGGCGTCGGCATGCTGATCCACATTTACTCCATGGGGTATATGGGACACGAGGGCGGGTACTACCGCTTTTTCGGCTACCTGAACCTCTTCATGTTCTCCATGCTTACGCTCATCCTGGCCAATAACTACGTGATGATGTTCGTCGGCTGGGAGGGCGTGGGCTTGTGCTCGTATCTGCTGATCGGTTTCTATTTTCTGCGGCATTCCGCCTCGACGGCGGCCAATAAGGCGTTTATCACCAACCGCATCGGCGATGCCGGCGTCATTCTGGGAACTTTTACCATCTTCTGGCTCTTCGGTTCGGCCAATTTTCGCCAGGTGACGGAACTTGCCCGCAGCGGCATGTTTCCGGTTGAACACGGCTTACACTTCGGTCCCGGACACTGGATCACCTTCGCCACGCTGATGCTGTTTGTCGGCGCCTGCGGCAAGTCGGCGCAGCTTCCTCTGTATGTGTGGTTGCCGGACGCCATGGAAGGCCCGACACCGGTCAGCGCCCTGATCCACGCGGCGACCATGGTAACCGCCGGTGTGTACATGGTGGCGCGCTCCAACGCCCTGTTCGTGCTGGCGCCGGAGACGATGAAGATTGTGGCCATCGTTGGCTGTCTGACGGCGATTTTTGCCGCCTCCATCGGCCTGGTGCAGAACGATATCAAGCGGGTGCTGGCCTACTCGACCGTCTCCCAACTCGGGTACATGTTCCTGGCGCTGGGGGTAGGCGCATTCGCCGCCGGTGTATTCCATGTGTTCACCCACGCTTTCTTTAAGGCGCTGTTGTTCCTTGGTTCCGGCTCGGTGATTCACGCCATGAGCGGCGAACAGGACATGCGCGGCATGGGCGCGTTGTGGAAGAAGATTCCGGTGACGGCGAAGACCATGCTCATCGGAACCCTGGCCATTGCCGGCGCTCCGCCGCTGGCGGGCTTCTTCTCGAAAGACGAAATCCTGTGGCAGACCTTTTCGCGCGAGAACCATGCCTTCCTGTTCCTGTGGGTGCTGGCGTTTTTGACGGCGTTGATGACTTCGTTCTATATGTTCCGGCTGATCTATCTGACCTTTGCCGGTAAAGCGCGCATGAGCCACGAGGTGGAGCACCATATCCATGAATCGCCAAAGTCGATGACGATTCCGTTGATCATTCTGGCGATCTGCTCCATTTGCGCCGGTTGGCTCGGCGTTCCGCGTTCGCTGGGTGGTTCCGATCGATTTGAGGCATTCCTGAAGCCGGTATTTGCCACGGCAGCGGAGCCGGCCAAGACCGAAGGCGGGACGGCGCAGGTTGCCGCTGGTGAACAAGAGAAGAAAGAACCGGCTCAGCCCATCGAGTACGGGCTGATGGCGGCGTCGGTGGCTGCCGCGGCGGTGGGCTGGATGCTGGCGAAACGGGCGTACAGCAAAGCCGAGAAGGGCTATGCCGAGCCGATCGATGCCGTAGCGCCTACGCTGTATCGCACGCTGCTGAATAAGTGGTATGTGGACGAGGCCTACGATTATCTGGTGACGGGACGCCGCAAGATAGGCAATTTGCGTTTGGGCGTAATGGGCCTTGGCGAGGCGTTGTGGAGCTTTGACGCCAACGTAGTGGATGGCGGAGTCAACGGTGCAGGCTGGCTTACGCGTACCATCGCCTGGCTCTCGTCGCAATGGGACAAGTACGTGATCGACGGCATCCTGGTCAACGGTCCGGCGGTGGTAACGCGTTTGTTTTCCTACCCCGTACGTCTCGTGCAATGGGGCCTGGTCCAGTGGTACGCACTGGTGATGGTCATGGGACTGGTTGGTTTTACCGTGTACTACGTGTTTCGGTAGGTCGATTGAAATAGGAGATATTTTGCAAGAACGAACGCAGAGGACGCCAAGGACGCAAAGGAATCCTGAGAATAGAGGGGCCGCATTGTGGGTTTCATCTGCGCTCCTCTGCGTCCTTATGCGTCCTCTGCGTTCTTCTTCGGTGCGGCAAGAAAGTTTGTGTTACGGACAGGCTAATGTATAACCATATACTTTCGATCATTCTGTTTACGCCCCTGGCGGGAGCCTTCCTGCTTTTGTTTGTGCCCAAGGAGAAGGAGAACCTCATTCGCTGGCTGGCGAATATCTTCGCCTTCGCCGGCTTTGCGGTCTCGCTGCCGCTGGTGCCCTGGTTCTGGGCGCTACGCTACCAGCACGGCTGGAAGTTCGTGGAGGGGACGCCCAACAACTGGATTCCGTCCATCGGCTCCGGCTATGTGCTGGGCATCGACGGCATTTCCTTCCTGCTGATCATGCTGACCACTTTGCTGGGATTCGTTTCCGTGCTCTCTTCGTGGTCGGCAATCCAGACGCGGGTGAAGGAATACTACATCTGGTTCCTGGTGCTGCAAACGGGCATGCTGGGCGTATTTGTCGCGCTGGATCTCTTCCT
>CAZUCM010000252.1:0-5340 GCA_964619235.1 uncultured Terriglobales bacterium | reverse complement strand
GGGCGGTTATGCACTCGAGTTGCGGTCGAGGACCGCACGATCAACCATCGACATTGATCTCACCATGCCGAACGTCGGGGGCGGAAACGACAATTCCGGCGTTGTGCGGGAGATGTTGCAGGCGGCCGCATTGGCGCCGCTGGGGGATTGGTTTGAGTTCGTAATCGGCCCACCCACCATGGATCTGGACGCCGCTCCATATGGTGGCGCCCGATACCCCGTCGAAGCTCGGATGGATACGCGTGTCTTCGCCCGCTTCCATCTCGACGTGGGAATCGGCGACGTAGTTCTTCCGCCCCTAGACGAGCTGACGGGACGGAATTGGCTGGAATTCGCGGGAATCGAATGCCTTCGGGTAAAAAGCATTTCAAAGGAACAGCAATTCGCGGAGAAGCTGCACGCGTATACTCTTCCGCGGAAAACTGCCAACAGCCGAGTAAAGGATTTGGTAGACATGGCGATGTTGATCCATGGAGAGAAATTGGCTACGGCAATAACGGCTGACGCGATCCGAGTTACGTTCGAACGACGAAACACGCACCCGATACCCGTCAACCTCTCCCCTCCTCCTGCAATATGGAAAGCGCAATTCGCCGTGCTAGCGGAAGAATGCGGCATCTCGCCCGACATTGATCGGACATTTCAGACGCTCCAGGCATTTATCCAGGGGCTTAAGAACCAGCCTTGATGTTCCTTCTCGTCGGATTGCCGCCAGAGCATAATGAAAGATCCGCGCTAGAATTCTTGCTGCCCAATATGTCAGGACAAAAATGTGAGGGCAGACGAAATGTACGCGATGTCGAGTAAACAGCTGTCAGAAAAATGCGGAAACCTTTAGTCTGTCCTGGGTATTTCGTCTCTTGCCTGCCGCGCTCGTACTGGTTTCGGAAGCTCACGATTCCGGCTGGTCTTAGTCTAACGCTTCGGAGTTTTGGGCGGTCCACCGCTCTCACTGAGCGACATTCCGCACGCTCAAGGAAGAGGATTGAAAGAAGCTTGTGCATGCGCAGCCCGGCAAAGGCCGAATGAAGTTCGTAGCCGGTGCGGGATATAATCTGCGGCAAGATGAAAGGCGCATCCATCTCTGGCGCAATCGTACTTACGCTTTTTGGCTTGCCGTTCCTGGGCATGGGCGTGGCATTTATGTGGCAGTCCGCGGGGCGCGGAGCGTCTCAGGGCTGGATTGGGGTCATTTTCGGCGCTTTTTTTGCCGGCATCGGTCTCCTCCTGATCACGGCGGCGGTCGAGGGAGTTCGAATGGGCAAGCAACAGGCGGCCACTCGGGCGGCGAACCCGGACAAGCCCTGGCTATGGCGCAAGGATTGGGCCGAGGGCAGGGCGAACGGCGGCGATCCTCGGGCCAATATCGCGGCCTGGATATTCACGGCATTCTGGGATGTCCTGAGCGGGATGTTTGCGTTCACCGTGCTGCCAAAACTGCTCAACGCGGGCGATCCCAAGGCAATTCTCGCGGCGATTTTGCCCCTCGCCGGAATTGCGATTACCGCCTTTACCCTCCGGGGAACGATGCGCATCCGGAAATATGGAAGGACGTCGTTCTGGTGCGACTCCGTGCCGTTTATTCCGGGCGGGAGGCTTAAGGGCGCGATCCATCTGAAACTGCCGGCTTCTGTTCCGCATGGCATCGATCTTCGGCTCTCCTGCAAACGGCGCATCGTGACCGGCGCGGGGAAAGAGCGGAGCGTCAACGAAGTGGTGCTTTGGCAGGAGGAGAAGAACCTTCCCGCGGAATCGGTGCTGCGCGGGCCCCAGGATGCGCAGGCGCCGGTGGAGTTCATGCTTCCGGGCGGGGCCTGCGAGACCGACGATGAGAGCCCGGACGATCGCGTTTACTGGCAGTTGCGTGCACGGGCCGACGTTCCCGGCGTCGATTTCAGTGACCACTATGAGTTGCCGGTGTTTCGTACGCAGACACCAGCCGGAACAGAATCGCAGCCGGCGGAATCGCGGGAGAGTTCGCCGGAAAGTTTTGTGGCCCAACCGCGGGATGCGTTTCCGGAGGCGGAACTTCCGGCGCCCGCTCCGGCCGCGACTCACATCGTATATCGCGAAGACGCGCGGGGAATCGGCTTTTACTTTCCGCCGTTAAGGAATCGCCTCCAGGCCCTGGAGGTGGTGGTATTTGCGGCCATATGGAGCGCGGCCGTTTATTTTTTGTGGATCGACCGGCATGCGCCCTGGATGTTTCGCATTGTATTTTCGATGTCCGAACTACTGGTCGGTTACATCCTCGTCAGCGTTGTCTTCGGCAGTACCTCGCTGGGCGTGGCTGAAGGTGTGCTGCGCATACGCAAGGCGATCCTCGGAGTGGGGAGACGGCGGCTGATACCGCTCCATGAAGTAGCATCGATTTTGCCATTGAGCCAGGGACGAGCCGGCAGCTCCGGCGAAGTGCTTTACGGGATCAGCGTCCGGCAGTGCGATGGCCGCGAAATCAGAATCGCGGCGGATTCCCTGTCCGCCGTGGAGGCGCGCTGGGTGGTTTCCACCCTGGAGCGCGCCATGGGCCGCCGGCAGGACACGCGGGTTCAGTTCGAATCCATCTACGGCGCGCCGCCGCAACCCAGGCCGGAAGGGGCGCGCGCCGGCCATGTCAACGTTCCCCTCAGGCAAACCCGGTCACCGCGGGCCATTGGCGCGGTCGGGGTTGTGGTCTGGCTGCTTTTTATGGGGTCCATTTTCTACCGGGGCTTCTCTCATTCCGCGGTAAGAAGAGCCGCTCGATCATCCTCCAGAGCTTCTTCGCGGGCCGCGGTTCTCCAGACTCCGATGACCGGGGAAGATGCGGCCGGCATTTCCGGGTTGCCGGTACAGCGGCAGGCGGAAGAGCTGCTGGCCAGAAGCATCGGACATGACGCGCGGGCGCTGGAAATGTTTACGAACAGGATCGAGGATTGGACCGGCCAGGTCCGGCTCAGCGACCGCATGAAGCAACTGGATACGCAGGCGGCTTATTCCACCGACCTTCGCGTACGTCAGGCGGATGCGGACCTGTGGCTGGCCATGGAGGGCTGGCGCCGAAATCGGGAAGCCGTCGATGCGCTGCTGCAACGCGCGGAGCGGGATAGGCAGTTTCGTCCGAGCGCCTATTACTTTCTCGGGATGGAAGGCGGCAGCGGCATCGATACGGCGCACGCCTTCGCGGTGCTGCGGGAGCATGCGCTGAACGATCCCGACCCCGCGGACCGTCAATGGTCCGTCGAAGGCCTGCGGTTCTTCAAGAGCGATGAGGCCCTGGACGTTCTCTTTCAGGTATTCACGCGGGATGCGAGTTTCGTAGTGCGAGACCGTGCCGGATGCAATCTGTCGGATTGCGGCATCTTTACCCGGGCGCAAAGGATGCGGCTGGCGCCGAGGCTGATCGAACTGGCGGATGACCGAACGTTGTCCCGGCAAATGCGGGACTGGGTATTCATGGCCCTGCGCGAGATTACCGATACGTCCCTGCCGGATGAGGCCGGGGCCTGGCGAACGTGGTATGAGCAGCACGGCCGGGAAAAAGCGGCGCAGTTCGAGGCCCTGCCGTGGTATCAGGTCCGCGGCGATCAATAGGCGGCATTACCGCTCCTTGGAATGCGAATCAGGGGTGCGAGGACGGGCCGCAACCCTCGTGTCTTCTGAGCAGGAAGAGACGTATTCTGAAATGTCAGGGCAGACGAAATGTACCCGGCGGCGAGTATACAGATGTCAGAATCAGCTACTGCCTCGCACTCCCGTAATACATGTAATGCCCGGTAATCTTCCAGGCAAACAGGACGTCCTCAATCTGCGGGCCGTCGCCAATGTTGTGCACAATCATATAGCGTTTGCCTGCCTGCGACTGGCGATCGACGACCATACCGACGTGTCCCAGCAACCTACCTTTGCCGTTGTGCAGGTCCCAGGTAACGACCTCGCCCGGCCGGTAATCGTCGTCGTTTCGGGTGATGGGCAGCGAATCTCCATGGCGGCGGAAAAAGATCATCAGGTTTTCGACCCGCCGGTGATCGATGTTGGCGTCGGCATGGCGCTTGGAGTACGCCGCCGGAACGCGCACGATGTCTTCATGGACCTCCTTCTGGAGGTCAACGCCAACCGCCCGGTAGATGCGGATAATTTCGTCGGAACAAACGCCGGTCGCGGCCGGAACGTCTCCGTTGGGATAAGGAATGGCAACATACTTCGGATCGTAGCGGACATAGTGATTGGCCCGCTCCACCGCGGCCGCAACCAGCTTCACCCGAAACGCCTGGCGCGCGGCCACCTGCCCCGGCGTCAGGCCCCACGAACACAGCAGCGACCCCAGCAGAGCCACCGCTGCCCCAATCCCACGAAACCGTTTTCTCTCCATTCTTTTACCTGTCATGGATGTCCCCCGTCCCCGCGCCCGGCTCTCAGGCCGACCCCTTTCCCCGTGTGCCAGCAGCCATTTGATGAATTTGAGCGATCGCCCAATCGACACTGGTTCCACGCAAATTTGCAAGTTTCACCATCTCGATGAATTACATTTCTTCGATATCTTTGTTGAACTCAGTTCAATAATCATGGAGAAGAAAAATAGTACTTTGTAACCGCCCTGCTGTGGCGATCAAAGCCGACTATCCATTGTTCCGGGCTGACCCATGAAACATAACGGAACTGCTCGACGCATTCCACATTCGCTGCTGGCATTGCATCCCACGATGGGCTCAGATTACAACTTTCGATCAGTGATGGACGTCCAAAGTGCTCTAGCACCTCTGATTTGTCTGTCCCTCGACGCAAGCCTTCATATGCACGCTCATATCGGCTGTGCTGGCGCACGAGGCGAGCGATGAAGCAAACTCCGGCGAACAGGAGGACAATAGCTACGGTCGTTCGTAAGCGCCGTCTCATAAATGCCTCGGTTCAAATTGACCGATAAGGCTAGGGAGAGAAGCGGGGCCTTGAGGAACTTCATAAGAGGTTGCCACTGCTTGCGAAGCGCGATCACCGGCACTTCCGGGAACCAATCTGGGATCCATCGGCATAATCCGAGCCCTCGGCTGCGCAGTGCGTGGCATTCCAGCAGCGTCGGTCGCACCGTTCACGCGACTTGAACAGTTGCTTTTAGTCGCTGAATGCGCCGGCAAACCCGAAGTGCCGAAGGATTTCGGGAAATGAGAGATAGCCCGAGATAAATGGTTTTTTGCAGCCACTCACATTCCTCTCGCCGTATCAAAACCAATCTCACGTCCACTCGCAACATAAATTTCGCAGATCAGGTTGTCGCCCGCCGCGGTCCCAGCTCGCAATTCTACCCCGAAATTGTACGCCCGTTTGCGAAACTAGGGAAGATCACGCTGGCCCCTTCCGTCCCAC
>CAZUCM010000251.1:0-5352 GCA_964619235.1 uncultured Terriglobales bacterium | reverse complement strand
ATCCCGATCAATGGCTGTGGGTCCATCGCCGTTGGAAAACTAGACCGGCCGGGGAAGAGTCAATCTATTAGAGCCCTGTCGCTGGTCTTTGGTCTTCTGCCGGAAAAAGCCCAAGCACCAGGCATGAAAAACCCTGTCCGGCTTGTTGCATGGTGCTTGCGGCTTAAAGGCCGGTTGGCCGAAGGCCGACGACCGAAGGCCGACGACTGAGGTAAGATTCTTCCTATGAAGCACCTCAAGCATTCCCTGCAAGAGATCGCGAAGCTGATCGGTGCGCGCATAGTTGGCGACGCCAAAGTCGAGATTTCCGGAATTGCCGAAATCGCCAGTGCCACGGCTGAGGATCTGGTGTTTGTAGACGACGAGCGCCACCTGGCGGAGGCTCTTTCCTCCGCTGCCGCGGCGATTCTTACGAAGGATTTTGCGGGTGCCGGCACGAACAAGCCGCTGTTGATTGTGTCTCATCCCAAGTTGGCGTTTGCCCGGGCGGCTCCGGTCATCGTTCCGGCCCGGCATTGGGAACCCGGCATCCACTCCACGGCCGTGCTGCACGATTCAGTCAGACTGGGAAAACTGGTGACGGTGCAGCCGAATGCGGTATTGATGGAAGGGGTCGAAGTCGGTGAGCGTACCCGTATCGGTTCCGGCGCGGTGGTGGGCCAGAATGTGCGAATCGGCGCCAACTGCAATATCGCCAGCAACGTGACCGTCTATCCGGGAACCAGCATTGGCGATCGCGTCACCGTGCACGCCGGCACCGTATTGGGAGGCGACGGCTTTGGCTACGTGCGCGATCCCCAGAACGGCGTCTACCAGAAGTTCCCGCAGGTGGGCACGCTGGAGATTCATGACGATGTCGAGATCGGCTGCAATACCACCATCGATCGCGGCGCATTAGGACCGACCGTCATTGGACAGGGCACGAAAATCGATAATCTGGTGCAGATTGCGCATAACGTCCGGATCGGCGAGAACGTGGTGATTGCCGCCCAGACCGGCGTTTCCGGAAGCTGCGTGATCGAGGATGGCGCGGTGATTGCCGGGCAGGTGGGCATTGCCGACCACTGCCGTGTCGAAAAGGGAGTGATTCTGGGAGCGCAAGCCGGCGTCCCCAGCAATAAAGTCGTGCGCGGGCCGGGAACGGTTTTTTGGGGAACGCCGGCGCGTCCCTTGAAGCAGATCCTGAAGGAACTGGCGGTTGTGGCCAGACTGGCCAAGAAGAACTGAATGGCAATCGTAGTCGTTGGCGGACAGTCCCGCAATGTCGGCAAGACCAGTGTCGTCGCCGGACTGATCGCGGCTCTTTCCGATCGCCAATGGACCGCCATCAAAATCTCGCAGCACGGCCACGATCTCGACACCAGGGAGGGCCTGGCCGGCAGCCACTTTGCCGTCAGCGAGGAGTTCGACCGTTCCGGTCAGTCCGATACTGCGCGCTATCTGGCCGCCGGAGCGCGGCGTGCCTTGTGGGTGCGTACCCGTCCAGGGCACTTAGTGGAGGCCATGCCGCAACTGCATCGCGAATTGGCGGGCAGCGCCAATGCCATTCTCGAATCCAATAGCGTGATCGAATTTCTGTCCCCGGATCTTTATCTGACCGTGTTGGATCCATCATTGAAGGATTGCAAGCCCTCCGCGCGCCAGTTTCTCGACCTGGCGGATGCCGTGATTCTCCCTGGTCCGCAGACGGAGACCGCCGAATGGACTTTCCCCGGGAAAGGCGGCGCCATCCATCCCGTTGCCGGTAAGCCGGTCTTTCGAGTATTCCGGCCCGAATATATAAACGGAGACTTGATCGACTTCGTGCGAAAAAAACTCGCTGCCGCCCTTGAATAATCCCGCTTCGGAGCGTCACAGATTGCCCGCGTCAGTGCTGGCGAATTTCCGATTACCCGATTGTTCTATGTTCCAGTTCCGGTCAGGCTGCCTTTTCCGCGTTCGTCGGGGGCTTGATCAAAACCGGCCCGCCGGCTACGTGGAGGCGGCTACCGCCTTCCTGCGCAATACGAGCCAGCACGACGTTCAGCACCAGCGTACTGAGTTCGTTCACGAATAGTTCGCTGATATGCATAACCGCTCCGATGTCTTCTTCGCTGATACCGGCTTCGGAGAGTGAGCTGACGGTCAACTCCACCGGGCGGGGCACCTCCCGCGCCAACGACCAGGCGGTTTCGCGAATCGCATGTTGAATCAGCTCATACATGGGCGATGCCGACCAGCCCTTGACAGCCTCCTGATAGCGGACGAAAAACTCATGGCAACCTGCCAAAGCCCGGTACTCGTAGCTGACAAACGAGGTGCCCAGGGTGTGCCGCAAATCGTCATAGGACCGGCGTAAGGGTGCCGGAGATTGCAGGTTCTCCGCCATCTGCGGCGATTTGAGATAAATGGGATGCATGGCGGGAACCACCGGCTCCTCCATCCTTCCGATCGGTCCATCGAAAGCCTGTAGTTGCACCGCCGCGATCAGCAGCAATGCCGGGTCCTCGTAGTGCAACAGCTCCGTCACCTCTTCCAGCTCGCGACGGGCCTTCTCATCCGCGGTCACGGAGAGATCCGGAATATCGAAATAGTTGAACGCGCGGGTGTAAGCGTCTGCGCGCAGCCGCTCCGCTAAGGCGAAAAACTGGTTCGCCTCCAACATCGGACGGAACGCCTGCCAATGCAGTTGGAAGAATTGCGGATACACGGCCAATGCCTGGTGCAAAGCGGCCACGTGCGGCAGGCCCAACGCACTCTTGATTTCCCCGTATATTTCCCGCAAACGTCCCTCGGCTTCCGCCTCCGCCAGCAGTCTTATCCGGTTTCCCTTTTTCCATGGCATAGCTCGATAGGATGTTGCATGCCGCGGGATAGATGCATCAAGTCAGGTTTCAAAGTGCCGGTTCCGTCGATGGCCGGCGGCTTGGAGGTATACTTCCTCGTATAGAAAAAGAGTACTCCGCTGGAGCGGAAACGGCGGAGGATCACGAAAAGGCGGTGCGCCATCCATGTCGCGCATGATCGAACTGATTCAGCAATCGGCGGTGCCGGCCCACTTGATGAAATCGGCGGCGCACGGGGCGCTGTCGCTTCCTGCCGCCGAGACTCTCGAGATCCTGGTGTTTCTCACCGGCCACTCCATTTTTGGGGAGCGGGCGCAACTTACCTTGGCAGGCTGGAGTGAAGCGAGCCTGCTGGAGGCGGCACGGGATGCGCAGACGCCGCCCACCGTGCTCGATTATTTGAGTGCGCCAGCGCATATTCGTCCTTCCCTGGCGCCGGCCTTGCTGGAAAATCCCTCGGTCCCCGATGCGCGCCTGATGGAACTGGCGCAAAGCGTCTCCCGCGAAGGGCTCAGCCATGTGCTGGCCAGTTCGCGCGTGCGCGCCAACGCGGAGATCTTGCGCAGCCTGCTGGTGCGTCCCGATCTGAAGGACGAGGAGCGTCGCCAACTGGAATCGGAGCTGCAGAACATGGGCGCGCTGATCACCGACGCCCCCGGCCAGCAGGTTCTGGAGCCGGAACTCTCGCAATACCTGGAGGCCCATGCCGGCGAGATCGCAGCTGAGGAAGGAAAGCCGTTTCGCCTCATTGACTGGACAGTGGAGGAGCAGGCCGAGATTTCCGCTGTGGTCCCCGAGGCGGCTCATGCCGCGGCGAATCCCGGCATGGTGGCGGCGCGAGCCATGGGACTGGCGGCCAAGAGCGATCCGGAGCGGATTTCGCCGGTGCAGAAGATCGCCAAGATGAGCGTGGGAGAGAGGGTGAACCTGGCCTATCGCGGCAACCGCGATGAACGCAGCATTTTGATCCGTGACGGCGCCCGGCTGGTCTCCGCCGCGGTGCTGGAATCGCCAAAAATCACGGAATCCGAAGTCGAGAGCTTTGCCGGCATGAGAAACGTCGGCGAGAATGTGCCCCGCACCATTGCCACGAAACGCAAGTGGATGCGCAGCTATGCGCTTAAGCGCATTCTCACCGCGAATCCGCGCTGTCCGACGGACGTGGTGTTGCCCATGATCAAGGAGCTCTTGCTTGCGGACCTGAAGCGGCTGATGGGCAACAAGAATGTCAGCGATACGGTGCGCAATTTCGCCATGAAGACTTTTAAGGAAAAGCAGCAACGAGACAAGTAATCGATGACTTCCACAGATCCGATCACCGGTCTGTTGCGGCGTGCCCGGACGATTGCCGTCGTCGGCTTGTCCGATAATCCCATGCGCGCCAGCCACGGCGTAGCGGCGTACTTGCAAGCCCACGGCTATCGCATTATTCCCGTGAACCCGGCGTTAATGGAGGTTCTGGGCGAGAAATCCTACGCTTCCGTACAGGATATTCCCGCCGCGGAAAAAGTCGATATCGTCGATATCTTTCGCCGTCCGGAGTTTGTGCCCGAGATTATCGAACAATCCATACATCGCGGAGTTCCGGCCATCTGGATGCAGGAATCGGTGATCCACGAAGCCGCCGCCGCGAGGGCACGTCAAGCCGGGCTTTTCGTCGTAATGGACCTGTGCATTCTCAAGGAACATCAGAAAAGAATTACCTGCCTGAGGGAATCATGAGGTTGCCGCAAGGCTGCTTCGTGCCGGTATGCAGTTTGCCGCCGGAAAGAGCCTGCGCCGTTTGGCTGCAAGCTGCGAACTGCATCCTGCAAACCTTTTGAAATCTACTTTTGCGCCCGCTTGCGTTTGATTTCTTCCATGCGCTCACGAATGCGCTTCTCAATGCCCTCGCCCGTGGGACGGTAATAGACGCGGTCCTTCAGATTGTCCGGCAGGCATTGCATGTCTGACACCTTGGCATCGAGGTCATGCGCGTATTGGTATCCCTGGCTGTAGCCGAGTTGCTTCATCAGGGATGTTGGAGCGTTGCGCAGGTGTAGAGGGACGGACTGTGCGGCTGTGGCTTCCACGTCGCGCCGGACTGCACCGTAGGCAGTGTACAAGGCGTTGGATTTGGGGGCCAGCGCCAGATATACGGCGGCTTCCGCCAGCGCCAGATTGCCTTCCGGCATGCCGATAAAGTCCACCGCGTCGCGGGCCGCTACGGTGAGCGGCAGCGCATTCGGATCGGCCAGACCGATGTCTTCCACCGCCATGCGAACCAGACGGCGGGCGACGTAGAGCGGGTCCTCCCCGGCCTCGAGCATGCGCCCCAGCCAATACAGGGTGGCGTCCGGATCGCTGTTGCGTACGGACTTATGCAATGCCGAAATGAGGTTGTAATGCTCTTCGCCGGTCTTGTCGTAGAGCAGCACGCGCTTTTGCAAGGCGTCGTGAACAATGGCGTCGGTGATCTCCGCCGCGCCGGCCTTCGCGCCCTGGTCCACCGCCAGTAAGATGATGTTAGGGTGCTTGGGATTGATCC
>CAZUCM010000250.1:0-5361 GCA_964619235.1 uncultured Terriglobales bacterium | reverse complement strand
CCTTCGGCTTCTCGCGTGACGACATCAATACTTTCCTGCCCAAGTACGTGAGCGAAGGCATCCTGAAACAGGATCCCTTCGAAGTGCTCGATCAGGAAGGCGTGGGCCAGTTGATCAAGATTGCGGTGGAGAAGGGCCGTAAGACCCGTCCGAACCTCAAGGTTGGAATCTGCGGCGAACACGGCGGCGAACCCTCGTCGGTCGAGTTCTGCGCGCGCAACGGCTTCAACTATGTTTCCTGCTCGCCCTTCCGCGTGCTGACGGCTCGCCTGGCTGCTGCCCAGGCCGGCGCCAGCGAGGCGCTGAAGATCGAAGGCGGACGCACCAAGTAGTTCGAAGCGGCTCTCTGTCCTGAAAAAGTCCAGCCCCGCTCCGCGGGGCTGGACTTTTTTGCGGTTCAGGTTGAGATCGCATTGCTTCGGCGGGTGGCCCACAATATGGGCTTTCCTATTTGGGAAACCATAACCTCGGGTGCCCGGTTCTTTGCGCCGGTCAACAATTCGCGGTAGAAACAAACGATTAGGACCGGCGGCAAAGGGCCGGATGCGATAGTTTGTGGTTCCCAGTGCGGAAGCTACCCGGCTGGTAGCCCACACTTTGGGCTTCCCTGTTTGGACAACCATAACCTCGGGTGCCCGGTTCTTTGCGCCGGTCAATAATTCGCGGTAGTGACGACATGATCAGGACCGGCGGCAAAGGGCCGGATGCGATAGTTCGTGCTTCCCTGTGCGGAAGTTACCCGCGAGTTCTGATGGTAAGCGTCATGGGAAGGCTCTCGAATCGAGCGGAAAAATCATATCGCACAACACGGCGCGCCCCCAAGCTTGACTCGTCGCAATTGTTTGTCAATTACTGTATCCGCTGCAGCCGCTCGATCAGTTTTTGTGCGAGATTCTCGTCCGACTCGGACCACAAGACGCGTCCGCTGATTCCACTGTTCTTTTCCACGATATTGGTGAACATCACCAGCTTCTGAACATTGGCGCGGAAGCGGGCCTCCAGGGCGGGGGTCATGATCTGATCTTCATACAGGAAGGGGGCATCAACCCCGAAATCCACTTGCACGTGGCCGGCCTGCTGATAGAAATGATCTTCGAATTCCAGGCCATGCGCGATGAACTTTACCAGCAGGGGCGCCGGCACGAACTCTTCTTCCTCCGTCTCGTCGGCTTGCTCCTTCGGCATCCACAAGTCCCAGCTGGCTTCGAAGACATAAGCATAGTCGTCATGCAAGATTTCCGCGGCGACGGCAATTGCCGCGTCCGGTTCGACTCCGGGCTCGAATCGTTGCTCCAATACGGTGGATTCGCTCCAGCCCACGGGATGCACGGCCAGGTAAGTGATGCCCGGACGTTGTTTTGAAAACGGAAATTGCCGGAGCACCGCGAGCAGGCGCGGACACATCTCCGCTTCGGAGAAGCTGGGAAACCAGAGGTTCAAAAAGAGTCTGTCTGCCATGGCTTACAATACAGTAAACAGTGGCAATACTGGATGGCAAGCATGGCCTGGGAAACCCCTTCGGAAGTCGTGACGCAAGCTTCCGTCCGGCGTCTGTGCGTTGCCGTGCGGGGCGCGGTGCAAGGCGTGGGCTTCCGCCCATTCGTTTTTCGACTGGCCACGGACCTTGGTTTAACCGGGTGGGTGCGCAACTCCTCGCAAGGCGTGTTTCTCGAAGTGGAAGGGGGCGAGCCGGCATTGCAGGAGTTCTTGCGCCGGCTGGAGGCGGATAAGCCCGCGGTATCCCGGATTCAAAGCCTGGAAGCTACCTTTCTGGATGCCGCCGGATTCGGACGTTTTGAAATTCTCGACAGTCTTCCCGGCGCAAAGACCGCGTTGATCCTGCCCGATCTGGCGACCTGTCCCGATTGCCTGCGGGAGATCTGCGATTCCTCGAACCGGCGCTACCGCTATCCCTTTACCAATTGCACCTACTGCGGTCCTCGATTCACGATTCTCGAATCACTTCCTTACGACCGGGCGCACACGACGATGAAGGGGTTCCCCATGTGCGCGGAGTGCGCGCGGGAGTACGACGATCCCGCCGACCGCCGCTTCCATGCCCAGCCGAATGCCTGTCCTGCGTGCGGTCCGCATCTGGCGCTGTGGTCGTCGGCCGGCGTGACGCTGGCCGAAAGGGACGAGGCGTTGCTGGCGGTGGCCGCGGCGCTTCGCGGCGGCGGCATCGTGGCGCTCAAAGGTCTGGGCGGATTTCAGTTGCTGGTGGATGCGCGCAACCACGACGCGGTAGCTGAATTGCGCCGGAGAAAGCACCGGGAAGAGAAACCATTTGCGCTCATGGCGCCGTCGGTGGCCGCGGTGCTGGAGCACTGCCAGGTATCCGAGGTGGAACTTCGGCTGTTGCGCTCCCCGGAATCGCCAATCGTATTGCTGCGGAGAAAAAGCGGAGAGGCGGGTTGGGCCTCGAATATTGCGCCTCATAATCCGTACTTTGGCGTCATGCTGCCGTATACGCCGCTGCACCATTTGCTGATGCGGGAGCTGGGATTTCCGGTGGTTGCCACCAGCGGGAATCTGAGCGATGAGCCGATTTGCATCGATGAACAGGAGGCGTTGGTGCGGCTATCGGGTATCGCCGATCTGTTTCTTGTGCATGATCGGCCGATCCTGCGCCATGCGGACGATTCCATTGTGCGCGAGATGGCGGGGCGCGAACTGGTGCTGCGCCGCGCCCGGGGATTTGCGCCGCTTCCGGTCATACTCGACCGCGAACCGCCCATGCTGCTGGGAGTGGGGCCGCACCAGAAAAACACGATTGCCATCTCCGTGGGGGCGCAGGTGTTTATCAGCCAGCACATTGGCGATCTGGAAACGGCGGAGTCGATGCGGGCGTTCACGGAGGTGAACCAGTCGTTCCGCATCCTGTACGAACACCGGCCGGTGGCGCTGGCATGCGATATGCATCCCGATTATCTCTCCACGCAGTTTGCCCGGCGCTCGGCGGAGCCGGTGATTGCCATACAGCATCACTACGCTCACATTATGTCCTGCATGGCGGAAAATCGTCTGCACCCGCCGCTGCTTGGCATTGCCTGGGACGGCAGCGGCTATGGCGCCGACGGAACGCTTTGGGGCGGCGAATTTTTGCGCGTCGGCGAGGATGGTTTTCAGCGCGTGGCCCATCTGCGGACTTTCCCGCTGCCGGGCGGGGAGAAGGCCGTCAAAGAGCCACGCCGGGCGGCGCTCGGCGTGTTGTATCGGATTTTCGGCGATGCGGCCTTTACCTTGCGCAACCCGGTTGTGGAGGCGTTTACCGTCGAAGAACTGCGCGTGATTCGCTCCATGCTGCGACAGGGAATCAATTCGCCGCAAACCTCCAGCGCGGGACGCCTCTTCGATGCCGTCGCCGCGTTGCTCGGCCTGCGGCAGATTTGTTCTTTTGAAGGTCAGGCTGCGATGGAGTTGGAATTTGCGGCCGACACGCCGCGTGCCCTCCGGCCTGGAGCGGGAGACGGCGGACGGGAGACGGAGAATGCCGAAGAGAGCTATTCCTTTGAACTGCGGGAAGAGTCGGGAGCGGCCGGTGACTTGAGCGCGATCCTTGAGTGGGAACCTATGATTCGCGCCATTCTCGATCCCTCACGGCTTGCCGGCGGCGTGTCTTTTGCGGCAGCGGCATTTCACAATACTTTAGCGGATATGATGGTAGCCGTAGCCGAGCGCGCCGGCGAATCGCGGGTGGTGCTCAGCGGCGGATGCTTTCAGAATCGCTATCTCGCCGAAACGGCGATTCATCGGCTGCAACGGGCAGGTTTTCGAGTGTATTGGCATCAACGAATCCCTCCGAACGATGGCGGGATTGCACTGGGACAAGTCGTGGGCGCGGCTGCCGAACTTGCCCGGAGGAAGTGAGTTCCCATGTGTCTTGCCGTTCCAGGAAAGATCCTCAGTATTTCCGGCGCCGATATGTCGCGCACCGGCCGCATCAGCTTTGGCGGGATCGTGAAAGAGGCCAACCTGTCCTGCGTTCCGGAAGCCAATGTCGGCAACTATGTGCTGGTGCATGTGGGATTTGCCATCAGTGTAGTGGATGAAGCGGAGGCCCTGCAGACGCTGGACTATCTGCGTCAGATCTCGGAACAGGCAAAGGAAAGTGATTGAACGCAGTCCTCTGCGTTCCAGCTTGCATATGAGCAAACCATGAAATATGTCGATGAGTTTCGTGACGCCGCCGCCGTGCAGGAAACGGTTGCGGCCATCCATGCCGCCGTGACTCGTCCCTGGACCATCATGGAGGTCTGCGGCGGGCAAACGCACGCCATCATGAAGTTCGGCATCGACGAACTCCTGCCGCCGGGCTTGTCTTTGCTGCACGGACCCGGTTGTCCGGTGTGTGTGACGCCGGTGGAGTTGATCGATAAAGCCACGCAGATTGCCGCCCGCTCCGGAGTGATTTTCTGTTCCTTCGGCGATATGTTGCGCGTGCCCGGCACCCGGCATGATCTTTTTCATGTGAAGGCCAATGGCGGCGATATTCGCATCGTGTATTCGCCGCTGGATGCGCTGAAAATCGCGCGCGAGAATCCGGACCGCGAAATTGTTTTTTTTGCCGTGGGATTCGAAACCACGGCTCCCGCCAATGCCCTGGCCGTATATCAGGCGAAACAGTTCGGGGTCACAAACTTTTCCGTCCTGGTTGCCCAGGTGCTGGTGCCGCCGGCGCTGGAGGCGCTTTTGAGTTCGTCCGAAAACCGGGTGCAGGCATTCCTGGCGGCCGGCCACGTTTGCGCGGTGATGGGAGCGGAGGCCTACCTGCCGATTGCGGAGAAGTACCGCGTTCCCATCGTGATCACCGGATTTGAGCCGTTGGACATTCTGCAAGGTATCTCGATGTGCGTACGGCAGTTGGAATCCGGCCGCGCCGAGGTGGAAAACCAATATCGCCGTGCAGTGCGTCCCCGGGGGAATGCCGCCGCGCAAGCCCTGATGGCGAAGGTCTTCCGTGTGGTTCCGCGCAAGTGGCGAGGGTTCGGCGAAATCCCGCAGAGTGGGCTCGGCCTTACGGAGGAATATGCATTCTATGATGCGGAAGGCCGGTTTGGCGTAACCGCATATTCGGCAGACGAGGACGGCGAATGCATCAGCGGGCTGGTGCTGCGGGGAACGAAAAAACCGCACGAGTGTCCTGCATTTGGCACGCGCTGTACGCCGGAGCATCCGCTGGGGGCAACCATGGTCTCCCATGAAGGCGCTTGTGCCGCCTATTATCAGTATCGCCGGCGCTCACCGGCTGATTCATGACTTTTCACCACCGAGCCCGCGGCCTGCCTGCCTGCCGGCGGGCCGATAGTGCCGGAAGCTTGCGATAATGACAATATGCCGGAAGAGAAACCATTTTCGATC
>CAZUCM010000249.1:0-5362 GCA_964619235.1 uncultured Terriglobales bacterium | reverse complement strand
GCGGCACATCCTTTCCGATGTGGCGCCCACTCCCGCCCTCATGGAGAAGATTGTCGTCAACCGAAAGCTTCGTCCGGCGACGGATGCGGAACAGCAGATTGCTCCAGGGGCGGGCGAGCTGGAGTTTCATTACACTGCCATTGCCTTCGGTTTTGCCGACAAGTTGCGGTTTAAGTACAAGCTCGAGGGCTTTGACCGGGACTGGATCGATGCCGGTCCCCGCCGTGCGGCTTATTACACCAACATTCCGCCGGGCCGTTATGTCTTCCGCGTCACCGTGCAGCACGGCGATGAACGGGCCGATGAGCAATTCGCGGCGGTGGTGCGCTTGCGGTTGCTCCCGCATTATTACCAGTCAGCCTGGTTCTGGGCGCTGATGGCCCTGCTGATGCTGTTGGCTGCCTTGTGCCTCTATCGTTTCTGGTTTCGCCGGATGTGGCAGCAGGGGCGGTTGCGCACCGTACTGGTCGATTCCCGAACCAGTGAAACGCGGACCAGGATCGAACACCAATAACTGAAGCCCCTGGTACTGGTCAGCATCCCAGACCGGAAATTGGCTTGCCTTGGACCGCGATGCATAAGAGAATCGCTCCATCATGCGACTCGCATCCCGTTTCATGCTTGGTCCGGCCATAGCTGCGCTGATTTGCGCGTTGGCTCTCCTGTCGAGTCAG
This sequence comes from uncultured Terriglobales bacterium, assembly GCA_964619235.1. Lineage (GTDB taxonomy): Bacteria > Acidobacteriota > Terriglobia > Terriglobales > Acidobacteriaceae > CAZUCM01. The sequence continues at coordinate 4,688 of CAZUCM010000249.1, read as the reverse complement.
GTGCGGTTGCAAGCGCAATCCGTTCCCACTGCCTCGGCCCCTCCTTCCTCGATTCCATCGGATGATCCGGACCGTCCGATTCTGACGCATCGCAGTCAGGCCGCGGATGCAGGCCGGCGAAATGAAGACGCGGCCGGCACTTCCTTCCAGATGCCGGTTCAATCGAGAGGGCCGACGGTTGCGCCCGGTGTGACGCTCCCCGCTACGGGTAGAATTTGGGCGCTGGACACTTTTGAGGGAATGCAAGAGCTGGTGCACATGATGTACATCCCCATCATCACCGATCGTCACGCTGCCGAGAACCTGGTAAAAGCCAATCTTGCGCCTTTTATCTATAAGCCTAAGATGACGATGGAGATTCCGGGGACAAAGGCAGCTGTTCGTCTGCATGACTTGACGCCAGTCATTTTCGTTCGGCGCTCACGGGCCGACGTCGAAGATGCCGCCCTGGGCTCGGCCTCGGCGCAGGGTAATACGGGGTTAGCGTTGGTGAAGCTGGAAGTGCATGGAAATAAGCGACTCGTAAGCACGATTGCTTACACGCAAGTTACCGGCAAAGCCTCGCGGTCGCAGGCCGCAGTCGAGACCGTCATTGAACCGGTGGCGAAAAGCGATTGGGAGAAGATTATGCCGAAGCATCCGCTGGCTCCTGGAGAATATGCCTTGGTTGCGCTGCCCGAACAACAGAACCTGTATTCAACCAGAGTGTTTGATTTTGCCATCGATCCGAAGGCTCCACGTAATAGCGTGGTCGCACCGCGAGATGATCAGCCGGTATCAAATATCAACAAGTAACAGGTGAGAGGCTTCCAGGAGACAGAATTACGATAACCACGATGAGATCGAGGCTTTGTGCCTGGTGCGCCCCATTGGCCGGCGCCATCATTTTTTTGCCTACGCTCTGGTACGGCTTCGTGTGGGATGACCGCTATGCCATTGTGGACAATCCGTCGCTGGGCTCATGGCGCTATCTGGCACGTCATCTCTGGGGTCCCATCGATCCCTCGACGGACATGTACCGCCCGGTCGTAGGGATCGTGCTCTTTCTCGAGTCCCGGCTGTTTGGCCTCCATCCCTGGGGATACCATCTGACGAGCGTGCTGCTGCACGCGCTGGCCTGTGCCCTGGTATATCGCCTCGCGTTGCAGCTCTCCCAGAAAACTTCCGTTGCCCTCTTTGCCGGCCTGTTGTTTGCCGCATCGGCGGTGCACCTGGAAGCTGTAGCCTGGGTTTCGACGGTGGCCGAGCCGCTGGTTGCCTCCATCATCCTGGCCGGATTGTGCTGCTATCTGCAATACCGCCGGCAGAGAGGTACGCGCTGGCTGCTTGCCATCTGTGGGTGCCTGTTCCTCGGGCTGCTCACCAAAGAAACTGCGCTGGTGCTGCCGCTGCTGATCGCGGCGTTCGAGCTCAATTTTGGCGAGCGGAGTTTTCGCCGGCTGAAGGGCGATCTTCCGCTGATTGCGGGGCTGAGCGGCGCCCTGCTGATTTACGTCATCCTGCGGCGCTTGGCTTACACCAAGGTCATCCAGAACGAATCGCATCTGCCGTTTTCCACGCTGGTCTATACCTGGCCGTCGCTGCTGCTGGGGTATTTTCGCCATCTGCTGCTGCCGGTTCCGCTGAGTCCGTTTTACGACAGCGAATATGTGGCCGGTGCGAATGCGGCTTTCTGGCTGCCGTTGCTGGGGCTGGCCGCAATCGCCGCCGCAGTCTATTTTGGTTCCAGATATCTGGCCAACGGCAGTCTCATTCGCTTCTGTGCCATGGCCACGGCAATTGCCATGATTCCGGTCCTCGACCTCAACATCTTCCAGTTTCGCGAGATCCTGCATGATCGTTTTCTGTATGTTCCATCGGTGTTTTTTGCCCTGCTGCTGGCAGAAGCGTTGCTGGCGGGAAACGGTGCGGAAGCGATGGAACCGGCAGCCGGCGCAAAAGGAACCGGCAGAAGCTTGTACGGGATGTTGGCAGCATGCGCGGTATTGCTGAACATTGCCGCCCTGCTGATACAGAGCCCGGTATGGAAAAACGACAGGAGTTTGTTCGCTTACGCGCTCCGGATTGCGCCGAACAACCCGAGGCCTGCCTTTACCCTTGCCCTGGATTGCCTGGACCGTGGCGACTTATCCGGCGCGGAGGCGTTGCTGCAGCATGTTGTCCGGCTGGTGCCGGCCCCCAGGGCGCTCCTGCTGCTGGGACAAACGCGCCTGCGCATGGGGCAGGCCGCCGCGGCGGAGCAACCGTTACGCGCGGCGATTGCCGTTGCACCCGAACGGCCGGGACAACACCTTGCCCTGGGAGAATGCCTGCAAGCGCTGGGACGCGGAAAAGAAGCCATTGCGGAATTCAACGCCGAAATGACAACGGGCCCGGAGTACAGGGAAGCCGCCAGACAGAAAATCCTGCAATTACAGACCAATAAACCGTAGCCCGTGCCCCTCGGCCCTTGAAGCAGGCAATCACGATTCTTAATCCACCGCCGTGCCCGCCTGGCCGACCAATACCTGCTGTGGAAAATCAATTTGTGTGGCCGGCGCGTCGATCTTCAGCTTCAGGCTTTCGACATCGGGTTTACCGTGCAGTTGAGCGGTAAAGCTGAGTTCGTACTGATTCTGCAAACGGCGGGCGATGTCCTCCAGGAACGGCTGGAACGAAACCGGATTGCCGTAACCTACCCCGTAACTGTTGCCGCCGGTGGCCTCAGCCACCTGCAGCAGACGGCTCTGGCCGGTATTGATTTCATATACCACGCGGCCGCCGAAGCCGATATTTTGCCAGTAGATCGAGTAAACAACCAGTCTGGCGCGCACGGAATCGGTGATGGCAGCGTCAACGTAAGGGTCGTTGGCATCGAAGCGCATGTCGTACTCATCGGCGCCGTTGGTGATCATCACCACTTCGCGCCGCGCGGCGCCGTCCTTGGAAGGCCAGTGTTGCGCCAGGTCGGAGAGGCAAAAATAGGGACTGGCGTTGGAGCCGGGCGAGCCTCCGGGCATATGCAGTCCGCGCAGCACCTGCGCGTGGTCGGCGGAAAGCGGTCCGGCCATCACGGCGCGCCCGTTCTTCATATACGCAATGGCGATCCTGGTGTTGGCGGGAAGGCTCTGAATGAAGTGTGTGATGTCCCCCAGCTGGCTTCCCAGGGTGGCGCGGGCCGAGCCGTCGATCAGCAGCACCAGTTCCAGCTTGTTTTCCGGCCCTCGCAGGGAAACCCAGTTTGTAACGCTGGATTGTCTGCCGTTCACCGCAATTTTCAGATCCTGCTGGGCAATGCTTGCCGGCGCTCCGCCGCCCGCCTTGGGCAGAACCGTGACCACGGCCTGTCCCTGCCCTTGTTGTCCCTGCGCTGGTTGCGCTTTGCTCTGCGGAAACATTGGTACAGCCAGCAGCAACAGCCCGGCAACCAATCCGAATTTCATTCCCAGTTTGCTCATACGGATACCCTCTTAAGGTGTAAACCCCGTCCACGGCTTTTGTTTCGGTCAGGTTCACCCATGCTGACGGTTAGACGTGCAGCCGACGGAATCAGCATCAGCATATCCCCAGTTCTCGCCCCCCGCCGTGCTAATCCTCAGGCTTGAGAAGCAGCGAGCCTCGGGCGTCCGCCCTTGAGCCCGTTGGCTCGCGAGGATTTGCGCTTGGCGGTGCTCTTGGCCAAGCCGCCGCGCCGGCCGATCTGCGCCATCCAGCGCTTGGTCCCGTAGATGTGCTGCAAAAGATTCGGGACGTAGTGATCGAGATCCAGCGCCGGCCAATGAAGGCCGGTTCCGTTGCCAAGGATCTCCACCTGGGCGATCTGTCTAGGCGTGGCGTCTTGCAGGCCCTCGATATCCTCGCGAGGAATCAAACAGCGGTGTCCGTCGTCCAGCTTAAGAATGAGCAGGTCCAGCCCGGGACCGGACTTGTATTCCACTCCCGTGGCCCGTGGTTCCCCTTGCAGCTCCCGGGCTTGCTTTAACACCTGATCGATCTCCGCGTCTGTAGTGATGACTTTATGCTTTGCCATGAATCCCCTCGCACAGGGCCACCAGTCTCTCGAAGTTTTGCGCTGCGGCGGTCAAAATTTTCTTCACCTCGGAGCGCTTCGCGCCGGACGGGCGGATCGCGTCCTTCCGCGATGCCAATGCGACATCGCCATCCGCTCGGAGATTTACGATCACTTCCGTCTCGCCTATAAAACCATGCACGTGGCGCGGCGGGTGATCGTTCGAATAGGCAACGAATTGAATGCCGTCGATCTGAAGCGAACCCGCAAAATCATCATAACCTAACATGGTTAGGTTATTGACAGATTTCTGAGAAGTGGTAATTAGTAGCTCGTCGCTGGTAGCTGGGAGTTAGGGGCCAAAAGGCTCCCGGCGATTTCTGATCCTCAAAAAACCCGTTTCCAAACTATTGATTTCCGCGCTGTGCCGCCGGAGAATCATCGCTGCCGATGGCTGCGGATCCGTAACTGCCAGTCGCCGGCCGGCTCGCCTCAAGCGCGGGACTGAACTCCCGCAGAACGCCAACCGTCCCTTCAGGACTGGATTTCAATGCCGTTGTTTCCCCGGGTTTCACCCGGGATTTCTTCGCGAAATCCCGTTCCGGATGCCTCCATGACTAAGAAATTTTGGGAGCATCCTTCCGGTGTGCTAACCTACTTTTGCCACATTTTTCCTCTCACGCCGGGATGGCGGAATTGG
>CAZUCM010000248.1:0-5366 GCA_964619235.1 uncultured Terriglobales bacterium | reverse complement strand
GGACGATATTGCCCGCATTCCTTTGCTGGCCAACCCGCAGACAGGCACGGCGGTTCTGGTGCGCGACGTAGCCACCGTGACCGATGGGCCGGAGATGCGCCGCGGCGTCGCCGAACTCGACGGCCAGGGAGAGACCGTAGGCGGTGTGGTTATCATGCGTTTCGGCGAGAACGCGCAGAAGGTGATCGAACGCGTAAAGGCGAAAATCGCCGAGGTGGAACCGACGTTGCCTCCGGGCCTGAAACTGGTCACCGCTTATGACCGTTCCCAGTTGATCGACCGCTCCATCGAGAACCTGCGGCACACGCTGATCGAAGAACTGGTCATCGTCAGCCTGGTCATTCTGATTTTCCTGTGGCACTTTCCCAGCGCCATCATTCCGATCATCACCATTCCCGTCACGGTGATCCTGGCCTTTATTCCCATTCAGATGTCAGGCATGACCGCCAACATCATGTCCCTGGGAGGAATTGCGGTGGCCATCGGCGCCATGGTGGACGCGGCCGTGGTGGTGGTGGAGCAGACTCACAAGAAGCTGGAGCACTGGAACTCCGCCGGCCGGCCCGGAGAATACCAGCAGGTCATCATTTCCGCGGTGAAAGAAGTCGGCGGCCCCAGCTTCTTTGCTTTGCTGGTGATTGCCGTCTCGTTCCTGCCGGTGTTTACCCTGGAAGCCCAGGAAGGCCGGCTGTTCAAGCCTCTGGCTTTCACCAAGAACTTCGCCATGGTGATTGCCGCCCTGCTGGCCATTACGCTGGACCCGGCCATGCGGCTCTTATTTACGCGCATGGACAATTTCCGCTTCCGCCCGCGCTGGCTGGCGCGGCTGGTCAACGGCGTACTGGTCGGCAAGATTCACGGCGAAGAACATCATCCCATCAGCCGGCCGCTGATGAAGATTTATCAGCCGGTTGTCGAATTCGTGCTGGAGCATAAGTGGAAGACCATCGCCGTGGCCCTGCTCGCCATGGCGGCTACCGTCCCCGTGTTCTTCCGGCTGGGGTCGGAATTCATGCCGCCGCTCGACGAAGGCACGCTGCTCTATATGCCCACTACTCTGCCCGGCATGTCGGTGGCCGAAGCTTCGCGGCTGCTGCAGGTGCAGGACAAGATCATCGGCGGTTTCCCGGAAGTGGAACGCGTCTTCGGCAAAGCAGGACGCGCGGAGAGCGCCACCGACCCGGCGCCGTATTCGATGATGGAAACCGTAGTGGTGCTGAAACCGCAGGAGCAGTGGCCGAAGATCCCGCGCTGGTATTCCAGGCACGCACCACAGTGGTCATTAGGTGCGCTGCGCCGATTCTGGCCCGATCACCGCAGCACACAGCAGCTCATCTACGGCCCCGGCGGCCTGAACGAGGCGCTGACCATGCCTGGGGTCGCCAATGCCTGGACCATGCCCATCAAAGCGCGCATCGACATGCTGACCACCGGCATACGCACGCCGCTCGGCATCAAGGTGCTGGGCTCCGATCTCGGCGAGATCGAAAAGATCGGCGAGAATGTTGAGCGGGCGCTGAAGGACATTCCTGGCGCCACCAGCGTCTTCGCCGAACGCACAACCGGCGGCTACTTTCTGGATTTCGAGCTGAAACGCGATCAGCTCGCCCGCTATGGACTGACCGTAGACGACGCCAACGAGGTGCTGATGTCGGCCATAGGCGGCGAACCGGTGACGACCACGGTCGAGGGCCGCGAGCGTTACACGGTCAATGTCCGGTACCTGCGCGATTACCGCAGCGATCTGGAAGCATTGCAGCGAGTGCTGATTAACACTCCCTCCGGCGCACAGATTCCGCTGGCGCAGATCGCGGACATCTCCTTCAAAACCGGTCCCGGCATGATCCGCGACGAAAACGGACGCTTGAGCGGTTATGTATATGTGGATGTCAGCGGACGCGATATCGGCAGCTTCGTCAACGACGCCAAGCGAGCGGTTCGCGAAAAAGTGACGGTACCGCCGGGATACCAGCTGGTATGGAGCGGCCAGTATGAAGCAATGCAGCGGGTACGAGAGCGGTTGAAGCTCGTGCTGCCCGTCACCTTGTTCGTGGTGTTTCTGCTGCTGTACTTCAATACCGGCTCCGCCGTAAAGACCGGCATCATCCTGCTGGCGGTTCCCTTTTCCGCCATCGGCGCCGTGTGGCTGCTCTACCTGCTGCATTACAACATGAGTATCGCCGTATGGGTGGGGCTGATCGCATTGCTGGGAGTCGATGCGGAAACCGCAGTCTTCATGCTGCTTTACCTGGATCTGGCCTATAAGGACGCCGTCGAACGCGGACAGATGAACAGCTGGGGCGATCTGAAGGAGTCCATCGTCACCGGGGCGGTCAAGCGCCTGCGCCCCAAAGTGATGACTGTGGCCTGCATGTTGTTCGGGTTGTTGCCCATCATGTGGTCGGCCGGCGCCGGCGGCGACGTGATGAAGCGCATCGCCGCGCCCATGATCGGCGGAATCCTGACCTCATTCTTAATGGAACTCATCATCTATCCGCCGGTTTTTGCCATCTGGAAGTGGAATTTCGAGGTGAAGCCCCGCTGGAAAAAGAAGAACCTGAATCGACTGCAACCGATGCCCGCGGATCAACCTTCGGTAGTGGTATAGAAGGCGTGATCACAATTTGACTCAAAGCCATCGGCGGTCCGTCGTCAGCATTCAACCGACCGGCGGACCGCAATCGAGTTCGGCTATGCCCTTCCGGCTGACTGCTGACGCTGATGGCTAGCTCAGCTCGACCGTCTTGAGAGGCAGATCCCAATGTGCCTCCAGAATCTCGAACCGGCGGCGCTCCTCGCGTTTGAATGTCTCCTGATCCGGAAAGAGCTGTTTGGCCAGCGCCGCCTCGTCGAAACCGTCCGCGGCTGTGCTGGCGCTCTTGAGGACCAAGGTGATGCGGTAGTCCCAACGGCCCTCTTCGGTGGCGTGATAGCGGGGCGTATGAGCGGCCACCTCTAGAATGCGCCCCATTTCCACCTCCTTGAGCAACAGGGGCAGATGGTTCTTCTTGAATAATGCAATGAATTCGTCGGCGTAACCCCATTTTGTCTTGTAGTAGTACTCCACGACAAAGGGCTGTTCGATAGCGTGTATTCCTGGTCCGTTCACAAGTCCCTCCCGGTGTTCATTATTCACCACAGCGGGCAGGACGCACATTTCAAATTTTAAAATTTTAAATTTTAAATCGCGCATAGCAGTTTGATTGGAATTCGTCGCCACGCTCTGCTAAGCTGGTTCGCGATTTTCCCAGGAGAATAATGATGAACGTCAGCGGACCGGCCTCGGGACACGTGTGGCTTACTGGCATTCCATTTTCGATGCTTATCGCGCTTATACTTACCGGTTGCGGAGGCTCCCAGAGTGGTCCTCCACGAACCATTCAGGGGACCACCAATATCACCGTGGTAACCGACTCCGGCCAATCGATGTGGCATTCGGATATGACTAAGGTTCCCGTGGCCGCGCTGGTTCCGAACGGATCCGGCGGTTACACCACGATTGCGGGCACCGGGTCGAGCGACGGGTCTTTCACCATCCCGAATGTTCCGGCCGGTACTTACTTGCTGCAAATCAACAGCACAAATTTCACGGTTACGCAGACCAGCACGCCCGATCTTGGCTATACGTTTCTGGGGAGACCGCAGAATTCAGTCGCGACTGCCGGCACAACCATTTCGGCTTCCGTCACCAATGCCAACCCCGCTCAAACTTATGATGCCTTCGAGATGTTTGTCTCCAATTCCAACGGTTACGGCTTATGGCTGGATCCCCTGCAGTACGGCGCCATGTCCGAAGCAACTTCCTTCACTCTGAACCTTCCCTGGACCAGCTACCTTACGGATTTTGCACAGGCCGACCAGGCGGTTCTCGCCGATTTGACCGGACAGCAGGCGGGTCCCTTTTGGGTCCACGTCCTAACCAGAGCGTCAGGCCCTCTCGCGTTCCAGCAGACCAGCGGGCTTGCGGCCCCGGTCACCTCACCGCTTATGGACATGCCCTTGACGGGCACCCTCGACCTTGCGTTCAAAGGGTCGTCGTTTGCGCCACTGCTTGCCGGCTTGAATCCGCACGCCAGCCCGGCTGGAACATTTCTCTACTTCGATGTCGACCCGGCAGACCCAAGCCTGGGACATCCCGGCAACACCCCCGATCTGGTCATGTACCACAACGGAAATGGCCCCCTGACAACGGACGTGGACTTCGGCGATATCTCCTACGGGAATCCCTATCCTTCTTCGTGGACACCTATTGTTATTGTTCATGACGATGTGGTCTATACGTACCCGGTCGCGGGAACCACCGGATTTCAGTCGGAGGTGAAGCTTGAGGTCCTCACAACCAATCTTCCTTCGGCCGCTAATCCCCTTGTGCCTCTTGTCGGCCCCGTCAGCAATCCAACGATCAATGGAGTGAGTTTTTTTACTGACCAGAGCGGCGTTGGAACCACGCCCACCATTAGTTGGAATCGACCCGAATTTGGCACGGCCAACCGCTATCTCCTGACGATTTATCGCATGTACGCCAACGGTACAACTGCGACCGAAGACATGGTGGCGCAATTCTGCACTACCGGAACCAGCCTAATATTGCCCGAAAACTTGCTGATGCAAGGAAATAGCTACCACATGGACTTGGGAGCATTCTACAACCCGGCCTACGATGCCTCAATCAGTCCCTTCCGGCTTTCCATGCCTTCTGGAAACGCCACCTCGGCCTCGGGACTGATCACGCCATAGGGATTAAAGATTCCTCCCTGGCATGCCGATAGGAATGATGGGTATGGCTGACCGGCTTGGGCGTCGCGTTTTGGGCGCTCAAGCCGTTTTACGAAAAAAGGCCCCTTGTCATACCCGCCTTCTACCGCGGGAAGGGACGGAAAATTGTGATCTCGCTAAAGAAATATCTGGATCTGGACCCAAGCGAACTGAAGCACCACATCGATGACGATGCGGACCCCGCCCAGTTGTTTTCGGCAACCATAGATTCCTACCGCTCTTCCCTGGCGATCGTCGGAACCTGCTTCGTGCAGGTGTGCCCTCCCTTGGGCCGCGACCTGCAGCTTAGCCTGGCGCGCATATCGGAACGCCTGTCCAAGAAGGTCACTCCTCCCGCGGTGAAAGAAATTGAGCAGCGGGTGGAGGAACAACTGCAGCAATGGGGCGGGCGCGCGGCGGAGTATTTCAAGAACAAAGCCAACGAAGTCAAAGAGATCCTGATCGTCCTGGCCCGCACCGCTGAATCGGCCGCCGACCGCGACCAGCGGCACGCCAGCCAGTTCACCGAATTCACTACGCGCCTGGAGGGAATTGCGAACCTGGAAGACCTGACCCAGATTCGTACCTCCCTGGTGCAGAAAGCCGCCGAA
>CAZUCM010000247.1:0-5388 GCA_964619235.1 uncultured Terriglobales bacterium | reverse complement strand
ATTCCAGTCGCCGCAGCCCATAAGTGGCAGTCCGTGTTTCCCCACTTCCAGCCCTCTTAGGATCGCTCGCACGCAGTGCTCGTACAGCGTGGCTACGGTTTGCGACTGGGCCGGCAGATCCCAGTAGGAGTCTTCCTCCGCGCTCACCAGACGGCCTTCAAGGAAGGAAACCGGTTCATCGAGCACACCGGTGTCGCCGGTGCTCAGCACGTAACGGCAGGTGGCCAGCGGCAGCCAGAGGAAATCATCCGAACAGTGGGTGCGCACGCCTCGGCCGGCCGGAGGATGCCACCAATGTTGGACATCTCCCGCCAGAAACTGACGAGACGCGCACAGCAGCAGGTGCTCCCGCATGAGGCGCGGCTGAGCATGGATGAGCGCCATAACGTCCTGCAGTTGGTCGCGGAAGCCGAATGCGCCGCCCGGCTGCGAGTGGCCGCTGCGTCCCCAAAGACGGCACGCCAAGGTCTGGTAGACTAGCCAGCCGTTGCTGAGTGCGTTGAGGGACGCATCCGGAGTTTCCACCTGCACCGCCCCGAGGGTGTGCTTCCAGTATTGCCACACCGCTTCCAGGGCGTCTCGGGCGGCGGCAGACCCGCAGAACCGGCCAACCAGGCTGGCCGCATCCTCGCTGTCTTGCCCCATGCCGAGCGTGAAGATGATTTCGCATTCTTGCCCGCCCCCCAGCTCGAATGGTACCCGGATCGCCGCACAGGGATCGAGCGCGGCCCCTGCCTTGCCGGCCAGCCGGAACCGGGACATCGCCGCCGGACTGCGGAGCGTGCCATTGCGTCCGAGGAACTCCGCCCGATCGCACGTCGCGGTTTCCTTCTTGGCGTCTGTTGCGAAAAAGCCCACCCGGCCGGCGAACTCCGTGTTGTACAAATTGCGCGCGAACAGGGCCGCGCCATTGGGGGCAATTTCGCTGTTAACGTGCATGGAGGTTTTCGGCCGCAGATCGCCCAAAACCCATTCCACATATCCCGTGGCGGAGAGGCGTCGCGATCGATCCGACTGGTTTTGCACCTTCAGCACCGCGAACTTGATAGGCGCATCCAACGCCACATAAACCCACAACTCCGAGCGTATGCCGCCTTCCGTGTGTTCAAACACGCTGTAGCCGAATCCGTGCCGGCTGACGTAGGGAGTGGCGCCGCGGCTGGGCCATGGCGTGGGCGACCAGAAGTAGCCAGTCTCCTCATCACGGAGGTAAAATGCCTCTCCGCTGGAATCGCTCACCGGGTCGTTATTCCAGGGAGTAAGGCGAAGCTCGTGAGCATTCTCGGCCCATGTGTTGCTGGAACCGGACTCGGAGATCACGGTTCCAAACCGGGGGTTCGCCAACACGTTCACCCATGGCGTGGGAGTCGTTTGCTGGCGTGTCGTCGTAATCACGTACTCCCGCCCGTCGGGAGTAAATCCGCCCAATCCGTTCCAGAAGATGAGATCGTCGCGAGGCTGTGCGGCAGCAACTTCGGTGCGATGGGTCCGGGCCGGCATAAGGCGCGGAATCACTGCTTCCACCGGCCCGGGAAGGGTCACTTGATCGGCGAGCGAGCCCCGCACATCGGAGATCGTGGCGCGGGCGACCGTTTGCAGCAGAATGCGATCTTCGTTGGACATCTGGTCCGTGGAGTGTACGAAGATGGCCCCGGTCCGGCCGGCCGGAAGGGTTTCGACTCCGGCAGCAATAACTCCCATGATTTGCTCGTGCAGTACCTGCCTGTAACCTGCGTGATCTTCGTTCCAGATCACCAGGTCCGCGGCCAGGCCTTTCAGGCGCCAGTAGGTATGCGCCTGTACGAGTTCGCGCACCAGATTGATATTCGCCGAGTCTCCGATCTGCAGCAACACGATGGGCAGATCGCCGGAAATGGAATAGCCCCACAAACCGGATTGCCCGCGGTGGTTCTTGATCAGAATGCTCGGATCGGCACGCAGCGAGGAATTGGCATACAGAATGGAACTCGCGAGACGCGCATACAGTTGCGCGTCCGCCTCGGTGGCATTGAGTTGCCGCAGGAACACGTCGCTGTGGGTCGATGCCAGTTCGAAGACCCGGTCCGCGAGATGCCGGTCCTGGTATTTATCGACCAGGCCCAGGCATGCCTCGCGCGTGTCCCCCATGCCGGTGACGATATTGATCGTTACCGTCTCTCCCGGATTCAGGGCAACTCGATGCCGGATGGCAACGATGGGGTCCAGCACCGAGCCTTCACTGCCCGAGAGTTGGCCGGAATCGCCCATCGCCCGCGGAGCCGCTATCGTATTTCCGCGCCCGATGAATTGCATGCGGTCGGTTTCATAAGAAACATCTCCAATGTCGGCCCCGTGCACGGCCATCAGATGAAACATCCAGGGTGCGTGCTCCTCGTGCGAGCGGGGGCGGCGAGTGCAGAGGATGGCGCGCTGCTTCCGGAGGATTTCGGTCTGAACAAATAGATTACTGAAAGCCGGATGGAGCGCTTCGGCCGCCGCGGACATAAGAACCACTTCCGCGTAACTCGTCACTTCAATGGTTCTTCGTGTCCAGGAGTGGTTCGTAATGGTGAGGCGGCGCAACTCGATGTCGTCCTCGGGCGATACGGCGATCTCCGTATGAGTCACGAAGTCATGGTGGTGACAGCGGAACTCGGCTCGCGCCTCCGAAAAAATAGCCTTGTAATCTTCCGCGGGCTCGCCGGTCGGCTGGTATGCGGTTGACCAGTACTGCCCGCTTGCGGCATCCCGGAGAAAACAGAATGTTCCCCAGTTGTCGCACGTTGTGTCTTCGCGCCATCGCGTCACCGCGATGTCCTTCCAGCGACTGTACCCGCCTCCCGCGTTCGTGACCATGACGTGGTATCTGCCGTTGGATAGCAACTGCACCTCCGGTATCGGCGTGTTCGGGCTCTCGAACACGCGCACCGGGGTCTGGGCGCCCGCGGGAGCCATATGCATATTGGAGGAATCGGCCGTGTGCGTATAGAACGCGGTGGCTTTGGGGACCCGCTCCTGCAGCAGCAAGTTGGTAGCCTGAAATAACGGATCCGCCTCAAACCGCTTCTGCATCGGCCGATGCAACAGCAGATAAGCCAGTGACAACAGACTCATGCTCTGGTGATGCGCCATGAAGGAGCGAACGATGGCGCTCGATTTTCCGCGCGGCAGACGGGAAGCCGTGTAGTCGATCGCTTCATAAAAGCCATATCTGCCTTCGGCGCCTTCCGCTGCGAGTCGTTGCAGATTCAGGCACGCCTCCTCGGGCGCCACCATGAGCGCGAGCGCCGAGGCATACGGTGCAATCACCAGATCCTCTCCCAGGTCACGTTTCAGGCCCTGTCCGGGAACGCCAAAAGCGCGGTACTGATAATTGAGGTGAATGTCGGTCATGTTATAGCCCGACTCCGAAATCCCCCATGGCACGCCGCGCCGTTTCCCATAGTCGATCTGACCGTGGACCGCACCCTTATATGTCTCGTCGAGCAATGTGTTGTCGTAAGTCGGCATCACCAGCAGCGGCATCAGGTACTCGAACATCGAGCCGCTCCAGGAAACCAGAATTGGCTTCCCATCGGCATTCGTGAGCAGCCGGCCTAGGGCGAACCAGCTTTCCTTCGGTAGTTGTCCCTGCGCAATGCCCACGAAACTCGACAGTCTGGCTTCCGATGCCAGCAGGTCGTAAAAACTTGAGTCCCTCCGGCTTTCGCTCACGTTGTAACCGATCGCCAATAAATGACGCGCCTCATCGAAAAGAAAGTCGTATTCCTGCTGGGCGAGCTTCGCGGATTGCCGGGCAAGTCCTTCGATTGCCGCAACTCTGGCGCGGGCACGCTGGCCCGCCTGCCTGATAAGGGATCGGAACTCCGTCAGCCAGATGCTCACTTCGGGCTTTGCTTCCGAGCGGTTCCGCTGCTCGAGGACGCTCAGTGAGTCCACCTCAAGGGTCGCCAATTCGCGCAACGTGGGGATATGCGCATACTCGGGACAGTGGCTGCTCCAATCCAGAGTGTCGGGATACTCGGACCACGGGGCGAAAAACGCGAGTTCGTCGCGAGCCGCCCGGCATTGGCCGGCGAAAGCGTTTGCCCACCAGCTCGCTTCGCCGTCGGAGCCGGGATGGAAGGCCGTCACCACGTTCGCGGCGGACGACAGTAATGACTCCAGGCTCAACCGGGCAGCGGTAAGCGTTACCGGGGAGGATTCGCAGAGGCCTCTCAACTCATTGTGGAGCCGCGCGAGTTCGATGGTGGCCATGCCGCGAGCGGCGCCTTGCAGACACCCCAGCGTGTCGCGGAGCCCGGCAAACAGTTGCGCTCCGAGGATTTTGTCGTCGGGAACGGCCAGCAGTCCGGATTGCAACGTCAGCAGGCTGGCGGCGAGGTTGCCGCTGTCCACAGCCGAAACGTACTTCGGAGTCAGCGGTTTAAGTGATAGGGTGTCGTACCAGTTGAGAAAGTGACCGCGATAGCGCTGCAGGGTTGCCATCGTCCGCAGCGCATTCGCCGTCCGCTCGATGAGCTCTCCGGCGGAAACGTAACCGAAGTCGTAGGCCGACAAATTTGCTAGCAGCGTAAGTCCCATGTTCGTCGGCGAGGTGCGATGGCTGACCACCGCGAGAGGGCTTTCCTGATAGTTATCGGGCGGCAGCCAGTGATCTTCGGGGCCGACAAAGGTCTCGAAGAACCTCCATGTCTTGCGGCACAGCTTTCGGAGAAACACGGTTTGATCGGCCGTCAGCCGCGCTCCGCGATGGACCAGCGGCCGGCCGATCCACCATGCCATGAACGGCGATATGAGCCAGAGCGCGAGTACCGGGCCGGCACAAGCCAGGGCGAAAGGCCGGAAAGCCGCGAGATACATCGCCGTAACCATCGACCAGACGGGAGCGATCCACATCGTGCCACAAAAGGAGGCGAGGTTCTTGGCGTTGAAATTGTCGGCGCCCGACGGATTCCATTCAAGCCTCCGCCGGTGTGTCACCCATAACCGCAGCAGCGTGCGGGCAATTGCGTCCAACGTGAAAAACGCCTCATAGGGCAGGCACACCAGCGTGAATGCCGCCTGCGCCAAATGCCGGCCTGCCGAATGCGTTGCGGCGGCGAGATGCTGGCGCAGCGGCACATCGCTCGGTTTTTGCAGCAGTTCCAGGGCGGAGAAAATCGAGGAAGGCACCAGGACCGCCGCCAGCACCGCTACCGTCCACAGCCACGCCGCCGGCAGCACCGTCCAGCCCAGGATCAGCAGCAGCATCAGCGCCGAAGGGACTAGGCTGCGGCGGAGGTTGTCGAAAATCTTCCACCGCGATAACGCCGAGAGCGGGTTGTGCTGAAAGAGCACGCCGGGACCGGGGACGCTGGGCAAAGCCCAGCGCAGAATCTGCCAATCGCCGCGAATCCAGCGATGCCG
>CAZUCM010000246.1:0-5419 GCA_964619235.1 uncultured Terriglobales bacterium | reverse complement strand
CGGATCATCAGATACTGCGCCGGCGCGGACTGCCCGAGCATGATCGGATTCGGGAAGACGACGGACGTAGCGCTGAAGGTGGCGGAGACGGTTCCGGTGGCGGACGCCTCGATCAACAATGTGCCCGAACCGGAAGCATTGGCGTAGTCCGGGTCGGCGCTGGTAAACGTCGCGGTGACCGGATAGCTGCCGACCGAGGTCTCACTCGCAGGGGCGAAAGTAAACGTACCGCTTACACTCGCACCGCCGACACCCGCCGCCGTCGCTGTGCAACCACCGTGCGGGGTTCCATCCCAGATGGCTACCGGACAGGTGACCGCTACCGCCGGAATGGCCGGATCGATGATCAGCGATCCGAAGGCCGTGCCGCCGGCGTAGTTCGGGTCGCTGCTGGTGAAAGCTCCTGTTATCGAGTTATTTCCGGCGTCAGTCTGGCTCTCCGGGAAAAAGCTCCAGGAACCAGCGACCGGCACTCCGTTAATGCCCGTCGCTGAACCAGTGCAGGAGTGGGGATTGCCGTCATAGGGGACCTCTGCGCAATTCACGGTCAAAGTGGGTGTGGCTTGCATTAATGCGAAGGGGTATGCCGAAATCCCGCCGATAGCCGTCTCGCTCATTGTCAGGTCGGTGGCATCCGTACCATCGGAAGCCCACGCATACAAAATGTGGAAGCCGGGTAAGAGCGTGGAAGGCCGGCTGGAAAAATTGGGCGCCGACCCGGTTGCCGCCGACCAAGCTCCCTGCCAAGTGTCAACCTGGTAATAGACATTCTGCACAGGCGGTGCAAAGGGCGTGAACGAGCTGCCGGCGGTAAAGCTAAATACCGGGTTGGGCTCCTCGGTTACGTCGTTTGGTAACGGCGTTATCGTGGTGGTCAAGGGAATCGTCTGCACCTGTTGCTCGGTCAGCACCGTTACGGTGTTGTCGCCGTAGTTGGCGACATAAACCCGGTTGGTGACCGGGTTAATTGCCACGGCCACGGGTTGCGAGCCGACCGGGACGGTGGTGGTAGCGTTGGTAGCGCCGTCAATCACCGTAACGGTGTTGCTGTCCTGGTTGGTGACATAAATCTTGTTAGTAACCGGATTCACGGCTAAATTCACCGTCAAGCTGTTGCGAACAGATCCGACTGGAACGATAGTGGTGACGACATTCGTGGCACCGTCAATTACAGCCAAATTGCCGCCAAGAAAGCCGGCATAGATTTTATTGGTGATCGGATTGACCGCCAGGACGCAGCCGCCATAGCTGCCACCAGACGACGGAGTAGTGGTGGTATAAGTGGCGCCATCTATTACGACGACACCGCCTTGATAGCCAACATACGCCTTATTGGTGACTGGGTTGACCGCTATGGCGCAGGCGCCGTAACTCACTGGGACAGTGGTGATAAGACCAGTACCTTCGTCGGTTATGCTTACAAAAGAGCTGAGACCATTCGCGACATAGACGGTATTGGTGACTGGGTTGACTGCCACGGCTATGGGCCCCTCGCCGCTTGCGGCATAGTCGCCGAAGGAATTGGTGGCGCCATCAAAGCTGGTCACGTATCCGCCGCCGGCAAAATTATAGTTGGCGATGTAGAGGATGCCGGTAAGTGGGTTGATTGCCAGGGAATCGGGTTCATTGAGGTCCGAAAAAGCCGTTGTTGCAGTATTTGTGGCGCCATCAATCACGATCAAAAAGCCGAAAATCCCGCCCGAGGTGACATAAATCTGGTTGGTGACCGGATCAACTGCCACGGCCCGCGGAGCAGGTCCAGCTGGGATGGCGGCTGTGGTGTTTGTGGCGCCGTCGATTACGGTTACGGTGCCGTCGCCATAGTTCGCAACATAAATTTTATTGGTAGCCGGGTCTACCCCGACGGCATAAGGGTTAGTCCCAACCGGGACGCTGGCGGTGACATTGGTGGCCCCATCCAGTACGGTTACGGTGCTGGCGGTGCCGTAGGGACTGAAGTCGCCTTTATTGGCGACATAAATCTTATTGGTGACCGGGTTGACCGCCACGCCGGCGGGATTATAGAAGGCAGCCGCGGCAATGGTGGTGGTGGCATTTGTGGCGCCGTCGATTATGGTGAGATTCTGGTCGGCTTCACTGGGTAAATAAATCTGGTTGGTAACCGGATTGACCGCCACAGCATCGGGACCATAGCTAACGGCGACAGTAGTGGTGGCATTGGTTGCCCCGTCGATCACGGTCACGGTGCCGTCCCAAATATTGGGGACATAAATTTTATTGGTGACTGGGTTAACCGCCACCGCGACGGAAGAAGAGCCGGCCGGAACGGTGGTGGCGGCATTGGTGGCGCCGTCAATCACGGTCACGTTGCTACCACCGGCAATGTAGACCTTATTGGTGACTGGGTTAACGGCCACGGCATTGGCGCCAGGATTAATCGCAAGGGTGGTGGCGGTATTGGTGGCGCCGTCAATCACGGTCACGGTGCTGCCACCGGCAACATAAATCTTATTGGTAACCGGGTTGACGGCCAAGGAATTGGCGCCAGCGCCAACCGTTACGGTGGTGGTGGCATTGGTGGCACCGTCAATCACGGTCAGGCTGCTACAGAGGGCATAAATCTTGTTGGTGACCGGGTTGACGGCCACGGCACTGGCGCCAGGGCCAATTGCGACGGAAGTAGTGGCATTGGTGGCGCCGTCAATCACGGTCAGGTCGTTGCCGGTGACATAAATCTTATTAGTGACCGGGTTGACGGCCACATCTATGGGCCCGGAGCATGGGGGCACGATGGTAGTGATAGGAACAGTGGTAGTGGCATTGGTGGCGCCGTCAATCACGGTCACATTGCTGCTGCGCGAGCTGGGAATATAAATTTTATTGGTGACCGGGTTGACGGCCACAGAAAATGGAACACCACCGGTCGCCACCGATGCCGTCACAGTCTGCGCCATCACGACGGCATGGGCCACGAGGCAGAGCCACAAGAACGTGCCCCAGAAGGTGCCGATGCATAGAGCATGCGTAAAAGCATTGGTTTTGCCGGCGAACGAGGAAATATTGCCTGGGAGCAATCTGTGGCACATGATGATCCTCCCCGCACCGTTGCGGCACGGAATTTCTGAAAGATATTAAGAGGGGCCGGTGCAGGCGACTGCGAAGCCGCACCTCACGAGGATAAAGAAGATTCCCCGCGACGCCCTGATGTTATCTCAGAGCGATGTAGTTGGCAAATGAAGATGCACGGCCTACTTCGTAAAGCGCAACTGGACATTCCCAAAACGGGCAGGGGGGAAATGGGGGACAGCCTGAGAGCCTGTCGTGGCAGAAGAGTGAATTCGCAGCAGGCGCGAAAATGATCGATACATTAAGGGCAGCTGCCATCGTTTTTTGACCATGATCGCCTCGCGATGTGGAAACTGGCTCGCGTCGCCGTGGTAACGGTCGAAACCGTATCCATAGGTTGTCGCGTCCTGCCCTTTCCGCCGGCCACCAACGCTTTGCCGTCACCAGGCGGCAACGGCCGGCGGAAAGAACAGGGCATCCTTGTCTCCGGTCGTGCCCGCAAGAAAACCACAGCTGCCGCCGCTCCGCAAAAGCCTTGCTGCCCGTCCGCTCTTCGCCGGCGGTTGCTTATATAATGAAGGTATCTTGAAACGGCTCATCGCATTGATTTTGCTCGTATTCCTGGCTGGGGCGGTGGGGACGGCGCAGAGCGCCGCCAACACCTCGCAGACCCTGATGATTCTTCCGTTCGAGAATTCCTCCAAGACGCCGGGGCTGGAATGGATCGGGGAATCGTTTCCGGAAGTGATGGGCGAACGCATGAGCACGGCCACGTTATACGTGGTTCCGCGCGAAGACCGCACCTACGCTTTCGATCGCGCCGGAATTCCGCTGAACCTGCGCCCATCCCATGCCACCCTGTTCCGCATCGGGGAGCAGATGGATGTGGACTACATGGTGCTCGGACACTATGGATTCGACGGCACGTCTTTTTCGGCGGAGGCACAGTTGCTGGACGTGAAACACCTGCGGCTGTCCGAAGCGATGGAGGAATCCGGACCGCTGACCTCGCTGATCGAGATCCAGACGGCGCTGGCCTGGGACCTGCTGCGGTCGATCGACCCCAGTACCGTAGGCGCGCGCAATGAATTTCTGGCGGACGCCTCCCCGGTCCGGCTGGATGCCTTTGAAGATTACATCCGCGGCATTACGGCCACCAGCCAGGAGGAGAAAGCGCGAAAGCTTCGCGAGGCGCTGCGGTTGAATCCGAATTACGTTCAGGCAATCATGCAGCTGGGACAGGTCTATTTCGGAGCGCGGCAATACGACGTTGCCGCAAATTATTTTGCCCGCGTTCCCCGCACCGATCCGGCGATCCGGGAGGCCAGCTTTTATGCCGGGCTGTCCTACTTCTACATCGGAGAATTCGATAAAGCCGAGAACTCCTTCACCTATCTGGCATCGTTGTTCCCCCTGACCGAGGTATACAACGACATCGGCGTGGTTCAGGCACGGCGCGGCAAGCACAGCGCCGGCGAATACTTTCAAAAGGCCGTGGACGCCGACGAGAACGACCCCGATTACCATTTCAATCTGGCATTGGCGTTCGCCAGGAAAGGCGCCATGGCGGAGGCCACGCAGCAGTTGCGGGAGACTTTGAGGCTGCATCCCTCCGACACCGAGGCCAAGGCTTTTCTGGACTCCCTGTCCACGGCTTCGCCAAACGCGCGTCCGCATTTCCCGCTGGAACGAATCAAGCGCAATTACGACGAAACCTCGTTCCGGCAATTGGAGCTGGAGATCGAAAACGCGAATGAAGAGCGGCTGGCCAAAACCGACGCGCGAACCCATGCCGCCTACCATGTCAAGCGCGGGAACGAACTGCTGGATAAGAGATTCATCGGAGAGGCCGGCAAGCAATTTCGGGAAGCCATTTCGCTGGACCCGGCCAACGCTGCGGCACATGCCGGCCTGGCGGCGGTGCTGGAGGCCAGCAGCGACCGGGAAGGAGCCCGGCTGGAGGCAAACGGCGCATTGAAAATCCAACCGTCCGCGGAAGCGTATTTAATACTCGCCCGGCTGGATTTGCACGATAATCATGCGGAAGCGGCCGCCACCGAGGTGGATCGAGCGTTGGCGCTGGAGCCGGCGAATACGGCGGCGGTTGCGCTGAAACAGACCATCGCCGCGAAAATGGCGGAAAGGGCACAACCCAAGCCATGAAACATATCTTTGGCGTCCCATTGTCCGCCGCCGGCCTGTTGCTGGCGATCGCCGCATTGCTTTTGGTTCCGCTCGCCGCCCACTGCGAAGTTCTCCAGATCACGCTGGACGATACGATCAATCCCATCACCGACGAGTATATCGAGCGGGCCATCACCGAGGCCGGCCGCACCCACGCCGACGCGTTGCTGATCGTAATCAATACTCCCGGCGGATTGCTGGACTCCAC
>CAZUCM010000245.1:5037-5423 GCA_964619235.1 uncultured Terriglobales bacterium | reverse complement strand
CAACCGTGGCGGCGATGTGACCTATCACGGTCCCGGCCAGTTGGTGGGCTATCCAATCTTTGATCTTCGTAGTTTTCAGCGCTCCGGGGTGGAGACGCAGGGGGAAGCGGCTGGCTTACCGGTCAATTGCCAGTCTGTCCCGGCTGGCGGCGTGCGACCAGCTGCCAGCGATAATTCCAGACACTTGGGTGCGATCGAGTACGTCCGCCGGCTGGAGGAGGCTTTAATTCGCACCTGCGCCGATTTTGGAGTGGCGGCGGGGCGAGTGCCAAAGTTGACCGGGGTGTGGACGGCGCCCTCCGCTTCTTCTTCAGGCCGCGAGCCTGTCCAGGCAAAGATCGCCGCCATCGGCGTCCACATCTCTCGCGGAATTACCTCACATGGGT
>CAZUCM010000245.1:0-5027 GCA_964619235.1 uncultured Terriglobales bacterium | reverse complement strand
TTGCGCTGAACGTGAACAGCAATCTTGATCACTTCAAGTGGATCGTCCCATGCGGAATTGCATCTAAACCAGTGACTTCTTTATCAAAAGAAAGGGATTCGACCCTCCCGCTGGACGCGGTTTGCGAGTCAGTGGCGCGCAACTTCGGACGAGTATTCAATTCGCAGATCCTGTGGGTGGAGACATTGGATGCGCTGCTTGGCAGCTCCTCCGGGCTCACAGGGAAGGCTCCGGAGAAGCTGAGGAAACTGCACCGGGAAGATGGTTTTTTTGCTTAGGGCCGTAGTTTTCGAATGCCGGTCTGCGTTCGGAAGCCGATTCTGGCCGGCACGGAAAGTTGCGAGTAGCGAGATATGCTCATACACTTGCAATTTGCAGGTGCATGGAGGGGTGCTTGGTCGAGGACCGACGACCGAAGACCGACGACTAGATACGGAGATAGAAAACGACAATGCCGACCGATGTCATCATGCCCCAGATGGGGGAGTCTATTGTTGAAGGCACCATCACCAAGTGGTTGAAAAAGCCTGGCGAGAGCATCCAAAGGGACGAGCCACTGTTTGAAATTTCCACGGATAAAGTGGATGCCGAAATCCCGGCCCCAGCGGCGGGCGTGCTCAAGGAAATCAAAGTTGCGGAGGGCACTACCGTTCAGGTGAACACGGTGGTGGGCGTAATCGAAGAAGCCGGTGGCGCCGTAGCGGCCCCGGCGGAGGCTACACCCGTCAAGGTGGAGTCCGAGCCGCAGCCATCTGTGGCGGCAGCCGCCCCGCCGGCCATCTCTCCCGCAGCAGGGGAAAATGAAGAGGGAGAACGTGTGCGCTCCTCTCCGCTGGTGCGAAAGCTGGCGCGCGAGCACAATGTCGATCTGCACCAGTTGACCGGCTCGGGGCTGGGCGGACGGATCACCAAAGACGATATTCTGCGATTTATCGATGAACACCCTGCGGGTGCGCCGCCGGCACCAGTGGCGGCTCGCGCAGCGGTCCCCTCCGCCCCTGCCCCGGCGGCCGCGGCCCCGGCGCCTGCCGCTCCGGCGCCACAGCCCGCGGTGGCCGGCCCGGTAGCAATTCCCGGCGAGATTGTGCCCATGACCGCCATGCGCAAGAAGATTGCCGAACGCATGGTCGAATCCAAACGTACCAGTGCGCACGTTCATAGCGTTTATGAAGTGGACATGACCAGAATCGTAAAGCTGCGGGATCGCCTCAAGGGTGACTTCGAACAGCGGACCGGTTCCAAGTTGACGGTAATGCCGTTTTTCTCCCGGGCCGCAATTCATGCGATCCGAAAGTTTCCCATCGTCAACTCCTCGGTAGAAGGGGAAAATATTCATTATCACCGCAATGTCAACCTGGGCATCGCAGTGGCGCTGGATTGGGGCTTGATTGTCCCGGTGGTAAAGAGCGCCGAGGAAAAGAATTTTCTCGGTTTGCAGCGCTCCATCACCGATTTGGCCGAACGCGCCCGCGCCAGGAAACTGGCTCCGGACGAAGTGGCGGGAGGCACCTTTACCATCACCAATCCGGGAAATTATGGCCAGATGTTCGGCTTGCCGATCATCATGCAGCCGCAGGTGGCCATCATGGGCGTGGGGAATATCAAGAAACAGCCGGTGGTGGTGACCGATCAGACAGGGATGGACTCGATTGCCATCCGCTCCATCTGCCACATCTCGCTCGGTTACGATCATCGAATTATCGACGGCGCGGTCGCCGACCAGTTCCTGCGCGAGGTCAGCAACTACCTTCAGAACTGGGACGAGGACTTGGGTTAAGAAGTGAGTTGCGAATTTTGGAACGCAGAGGAAGAATCGGTGCAGATTTGTAATTTGTGATTCGCGGTTGCAGGACGGATTGTGCGCAAGCCACGGGATAATTCACAAATTGCAATTAACAAATCACAAATTCGAAATCTCTTCTGCGTTCGCTTCTGGCCGGCGGCCGAAGGCCAACGGCCCACGATGTTTGTATGACTGATACGACTACGCAACGGATCATGGACCTGCAAAGCCGGTTGCGGATCCGTGTCGCTGAGTTCGGTTTTGAAGGAGTTCCGGCCAGCAATGTGGTGCATCATCTGGCGGAGATTTCCGGCCTGGCGCACGATCTGGCCGAGTCCTCCGTGCCGCTCTTTTTGGAGCTCTCTCCCTCCCACACCCAGGCGCTCGCTGAAGTCGTGGCGCAAATCAAACGCGACCTTGACGAAATCAAGGATGCCATTCAGGACATGGAACCCGATTTCACCGAGCTGATGAAGTTCTTGCAGCAAAAGTGAGGCGAAACCAGTGGTTCGTAGCTGGTAGCTTGGTGCGGGCTGCCCCCGGCGCTTTAGCCTGCGACGAGAGAGGCGGAACAGCCTCTGGCGAACGACCAAAAGCCAACGACGTTAAATCTTCATCTCTCTCCTTGCCGTTTCAGCCAATACGGGCAACTCATTGGTTCCGGCCACTTGGATGGCATTGCGTTGCAGCATTGCAATGGCGAATGCGATCTCCTGGTCTTCCCGCGGAAGGTCAGGTTCTACGATCGCGGTGAATTCCGTTTTGCAGCCTTCGATTCGGGCCACGCCTTCTCGTACTTGCGGATAGCTGAAAGCCAGAATCTTGGCCGCATCCACGTCCGTGGCCAGCGGCACGGCATGGAAAAATTTGAGAATACCGTTGGGGCGGTAAGCGCAATCCAGGCGGAGCGGATCCCCGGGATGTGTGTACTGCGCCACACGGACCTCTTTGAACATCCGCGGCCAGACGCCGGCCTGCTCAAAGGCGCCACGCATTTGCCCGACCATGGCCGTCCGTCCGGCGCTTTCGCGCGGATGGCCGCGGCGAGTCCGTCCGGCATAGATCTCCAGCAGGCGCGACAACTCCTGTGCCGGAGCATCGGTCAGGACTCCCTTTGGATCCGATGCCTGCAAGGCATTAGCGAAAGAATCCCGTAACAGGTGCAGAATGCGCTCGCGATCGGCGCCACCGGCGCGCAGGCGTTCGCGCAATTCCGCCTCAATTGCTTCCAGCATTTCCGTGTCCGCCATCGGATCCAGGCAGCGTACCCGCCGCCAGTCGCGCGTGAATTGCACATCCGCCGCTCCCCGCGCTCCGTTCAGCAGCACAATGCCAATATTGACGAACTCGCCCTTTACCGCGTCGGGCGCGTATCGCACTACCAGGAATTCGCATGGTTCCCGCTTCGTCATGCTTCCTCCGGAAACTTCCCGCAGGGAAAATTTGCAATTTGCGATTTCTGATTTGTGATTGAACTGCGGTTAGTGCCAAAACATTGGGACAGACCGCAAATCACCAACCACCAATCACGAATTTGAAATCTCCACTGCGTCATTAGCGTCCTCGGCGTTCAATTTTTCTACAGCCCTAAATCTCCGCAGGTTATGGAACTGCCGCAGCCTGCGTCTTACCCCAATTCGGAAATGGTTGACGGCTGGATTCCCGGAAAGCGTCGATCAACTCTCGCACGCGCGTACGGCGGCGCCAGAGCTCATCGAGCAGTCGTTCCAGGTCATCCGGATCGCCATACCATTCGGCCGGAATTTCATCGGCAATGGCGTGGATTGCCGGCAGACTGATGTTCTCAATCCCGCTTAACCAGGGCTCGAAGGATTTCCAGCCGGTGATTCCCGCGTAGACATGATTGCGGGCATACACACCGCGGAGGGGCGAGTCCATAAACGACCACTCGCCGGCATTAAAGCAATAACCCTGGTCAATGAACGCCACGTTGTACTTCTGCTCTCTTGCGCGCTTCCAGAAGGCCGCCTGGCGTCCGTTGGCGTTGCCGGTCCATTTGTCGAAGGCCAGAATGCCGGCGAACGCCTCCGGGTTTCTGACCCGGCCGCACATTGCTTCAGGGAGAAAGTCGAAGACTTGAAAGGCGTCGGCCAGCGGATCCACGACGTAGCGGGAAGCGAATTGCAGCCCCGAAGAGCAAGGCAGCGCGCGCTGGGCCAATTGAATCGTAAGCTCCGGCGTGTTGGCCACCAGCCATTCGGAGACCTCGACGATTTCCGCCGCCGGCACCGGTAACCCGATCTGTGCCGCCAATCGCGAGGCCAGCAGCTCGTTCGCCAGTACCCGGCGATGTTGTGGATTGTTCTGGAACTTGACGACGTAGAAGAGCCCATCCTCAGCCTGCATCAGATGCGCCTGCGCCCCGCCGCGCATGCGGCGCACGTGCTGCGTGATCTGAATGATGCCGCCCTTCCAGGGCAGATAGACCGCTTCCCGTTTCACGTTCCACGTTCCACGTTCCACGTAAGGAATCTGACATCCTTGGCCGAAAGCCTGTTTCAGGTCTCGCGTTCGGCGGCTGTCGCTGCCTCCTGAACCTCCGAATGCTCCGAAACCTTGAAACGTTGAAATCTGTTTCTTACTTCTCCTTTGGCTTGTAGACGCGCACAAAATCTTCGACGCTTTGCACGTAAACGTCGGCAAAATCAACTACCGGCCGGTTCGTAAATATATGCTTTTGCGCTTCATGCAGCTTCCAGCCGATGGCGCGCATCACCGCCAGGGTCATCATCGGCGCGCGATGAACGCCGGCGGCGCAATGAATGTACAGCTTGGCCACGGGATCCTGCAGCGCCTCCAGCGCAAAATCCACACCTCGCTGAAAAATCTCCGGAGATTTGGGCTGGAAATCGTCATCCACCGGATTCCACAACACGTGGATGCCGAAGGGCCGGGCCAACTCGGTATCGTCGAATTCGACCTGCATATCGATGATGTGCGTGATTCCCAGCCGCGCCACCTCGGCCATTCTGCCCTCGTCCCAAATCCCGCCGCCCAGCGCCAACCGCTTGTCAATCCACGTCATGTCCATGCCCGATAGCCCTCGATCCCGTTGCCCGGTTTTGCGGTTGCAGGCCGCCAGAAAAAATGTAACAGATTCGTCCGCGAAATTTTCGAGCCTATTGCTGCAGGAGGAAGTCTTTTGCTTAGGCTATAGCAATTTGTTATAGTTGCCAGGCTATGAAGTTTCAGCAGTTGCAGGAAAACCTGCGGCGGGTGCTCG
>CAZUCM010000244.1:0-5427 GCA_964619235.1 uncultured Terriglobales bacterium | reverse complement strand
TGAGAGAGGACGAGGCCAGCAGCTTATGCACCCTGATGAACTTTCCGAGACAATAATTGGTGCTGCCATGGAAGCGCACACCGCATTCGGCCCGGGATTAAAAGATCGAGGCCGGCAAATGAACCGGATAAACTCCGGACCCTCCGCGTCCTTTGCGTCCTTTGCGTCCGATTTTTCCGAAAAAGCGGTGAAACATGTCCTATAGCGATAAAGTGATCGACCATTACAACAACCCGCGCAATGTGGGGTCCATGGACAAGAACGATCCCGGGGTGGGCACCGGTCTGGTGGGTGCGCCCGAATGCGGGGACGTGATGAAGCTCCAGATCAAGATCAATCCGGAGACTAACGTCATCGAGGACGCCAAGTTTAAGACCTTCGGCTGCGGCTCCGCCATTGCCTCTTCCTCGCTGGCGACGGAATGGGTCAAAGGCAAAACCGCGGACGAAGCCTTGCAGATCAAGAACACGGACATCGTGCGCGAACTGGCATTGCCGCCGGTGAAAATTCATTGCTCGGTGCTGGCGGAAGACGCCATCCGCGCCGCGATCAACGACTGGAAAAACAAGCAGAAGTAGCCGGGAGTTAGCGGCTGGAAGCCGGCGGTCGCGCCGGCGTCCACGCCGGCACAAGTTGGCGAGCCGGGAGGAGACGAATGATGGCTTCAGAAGCAATGGCGACAGGAATCGACGTAACCGAAAAGGCGTTGCAGCACATACGCGGGGCACTGGAAAAACAGGGCATTTCGCCGGCGGAGGGCGGGTTGCGCGTCGGCATACAGGGGGGCGGTTGTTCCGGCCTGAACTATGCCATCCAGTTCGACGCCCATCCGCGCGAACACGACCGCATTTTCCAATATGGCGATCTCAGAGTCTTCGTCGATCCCAAGTCGTTCGTGTACCTCCGGGGCAGCACTCTGGACTGGGAGGATACGCTTATGCAATCGGGCTTTGTCTTCCGCAATCCGAACGCTGCCTCCAGCTGCGGCTGTGGAACTTCTTTTTCGGTAAAACAATGACTACGATTCCTAAATCCGAACCGGCGATTCCCGTTCTGCCCACCGGCGAAGCGGAGACCATGCCGTGCTGGTCCTGCGGCGATATGCGGGCCGCGCAATTCTGCTGCTCCTGCGGCAAGGTGCAGCCGCCGGCGCCTACGGATTATTTTTCGTTTTTCGGATTACCCCGCCGGCTCGACCTCGACCTGGCCGCCCTGGAGCGCGAGATGCTGGCGCTCTCGCGGCGATTGCATCCCGATCTCTGCGCCCGCGCCAGCGCGCGGGAGCAGGAGTGGTCGCTGGAACAGAGCTCGATGTTGAATGACGCCTATCGCACCTTGCGCGACCCCATCTCCCGCAACGAGTATTTGCTGCGGCTGGAAGGGCTGAAAACGGCGCAACAGTCGAAGCAGGCCACCGAGGAGGCGCGCGTTTCCGGCAGCAAAAAGCAGGAGGTTCCGCCGGAGCTGCTGGAAGAGGTCTTTGAGCTGAACGAACAATTGGAAGAATTTCACCGGCGCAAGACGGGCGCCGAAGACGGACGCCACGAACTGGAAGCGGCACGACACAGACTGCAGCAGGAGCTGGAGGGAATTACCGCCGATCTGCACCAATGCTGGCACAGCTGGGACTCCATGATTGACAGCGAAACCGCCGGCGGGCAGGTGCCGCGCGAAGATCGCCGCCGCCTGCTCAACGGCATGATGGAATTGCTGAACCGCCGGCGTTACGTGAACCATCTGGTGGACAAAGTTTCCGGCGCATTGAGCGAATAGATGGATGTTTCACCACAGGGGACGTTTGCACTGAGTAATTGGGAAATCGGGTTATTGCAGAACCGGCCCGTGATTTTTCCGGCTTGACGCTTGCAGCATGGTGCTTGCTGCTGGTCCATTGCCCGATTACTCAATTACACAATTACTCAATTTCGAAAAAGACATGGCAGACAACAAGGTTGTAGGAATCGATCTCGGCACCACCAATAGCCTGGTGGCATACATGCAGGGCGGACAGCCGGTGGTGATTCCCGGCGAAGACGGCGCCAGTCTGTTGCCGTCGCTGGTAGCGGTGGGCAAAGGCAACGGCGACCGGGTGGTAGTGGGTAATGCCGCACGCCGGCCGCTGATTGAATCTCCGGAGCGCGCCGTCTATTCGGTGAAGCGGCTGATGGGCCGCGGCATCGACGACCTCAGCGAAGAATTGAAGCTCTTCCCTTTTCGCGTGGCCGCCGATCTGGCGCCCGGCGAAGTGTTGCGCATCGCCCTGGGCGAACACACCTTCACCCCGCCGGAGATTTCCGCTTTCATCCTGCGCCAGCTCAAGCGCAACGCCGAACGCTACTTCAACGCTCCGGTGACGCAGGCGGTCATCACTGTGCCCGCGTATTTCAACGACGCGCAGCGCCAGGCCACGAAGGACGCCGGCCGCATTGCCGGCCTGGAAGTTCTGCGGCTGGTCAACGAGCCCACGGCCGCTTCATTGGCCTATGGCCTGGATAAGCGCAAGCATGGCGTCATCGCCGTGTACGACCTGGGCGGCGGCACCTTCGACATATCCATACTCAGGTTGCACGACGGCATATTTGAAGTCCTTGCCACCAATGGCGACACCCACCTGGGCGGAGACGATCTGGACAACCTGCTTTCGGCTATCGCCCTGGACGATATTCGCGGCGACCTTGGCCTGGACTTACGGAGGAATGCCGAGGCGGTGCAGGCATTGCGGCGGCAGATGATCGAAGCCAAGCATGCGCTTTCCACGCGGAATTCCGTACAGCTGGACCTGGAACTCCCGGAGGGGAAGCGTTACCGGCGGGAGATCACGCGCTCTCAGTTCGAACAGCTGATAGCACCCGTGCTGCAACGAACCGCCGGCCCCTGCCGCCAGGCTTTGCGGGACGCCCATCTGGAACCGGGACAGATCGACGAAGTGGTGCTGGTCGGCGGCTCCACGCGCATTCCGCGGGTGCGCCAACTGGTGAAGGAACTGTTCGGCCGCGAGCCCCATTGCGAGCTGAATCCCGACGAGGTGGTCGCGCTGGGCGCCGCCGTGCAGGCCAACATCCTCGGCGGCAGCTCGGAAGCCACGAAGGATATGTTGCTGCTCGACGTAACCCCGCTCTCGCTGGGCATCGAGAATCTGGGTGGAGTGGTGGCCAGAATCATCCACCGGAATTCGACCATTCCGGCCTCGGCAACCGAGTATTTCACCACCGGAGTGGAAGGTCAGACGAACGTCGCCATCCACGTGGTGCAGGGCGAACGCGAATTGGCGAAGGATTGCCGCTCCCTGGCCCGCTTCGATCTGCAGGGCATACCGCCCATGCCGGCCGGCATGGCGCGCATCGAAGTCAAGTTCCTCATCGACGCCAACGGCATTCTGCATGTATCGGCGCGCGAGCAGCGCAGCGGCAAACAGTCCGAGATCCAGGTGCAGCCCAGTTATGGCCTCAGCGAAGAGCAGGTAGAGAACATGGTGTTGGAGTCATACGAAGCGGCGGAGTCGGATTTTCACCAGCGGCTGCTGATCGAAGCGCGCAACGAAGCCGAGGTCATCCTGCGCGCCCTGGAAAAAGGCAAGGCCGGCAGCGTCTGGAAGCGCCTGTCGCAGCCGGAACAGGTGCAGATTGACGAATCCGAGCGGGCTTTGCGGGAGGTCATACGGACCGAGGAGTTTCCGGCCATTCGCAACGGCGTGCAAGCGCTGAATCAGGCCACAATGCGACTGGCCGAGCTGATGATGGATGACGCCGTATCTTCCGCCTTGAAGGGCAAAACCATGGAAAGCGCCGCCGCCGGGCAATCCGGCGAAGTCACCGTCGCCGGTCATGCCTTTGCCAAAGCGGAAATCGGGTAGATACCGCCTCCCGTCGCCGGTTCCCCGCCAGGCATGGCAATGGATATGAGCGATGCAGAAAGCGTTAGCGTAAAGATATTGATCAATATGAAACGTGAAACGGGTAACGTGGAATGCCCTGCGGACGAGAGAAAGGAGACGGGGAACGTCGAACGTCCCGTACGCATTACCTTCCTGCCCGCCAACCGCACGGTGGAATTCGAACTGGATCAACTGCCGTACGCGGAGCATGGTCGCGAGCACTCGATTTTGGATGTGGCGCTGAACTATGGCATCGAATTGGATCACGCCTGCGGTGGCGCTTGCGCTTGTACCACCTGCCACGTGGTCATAAAGCAGGGCGAGGAATTCTTGAGCCCCATGGAAGACGACGAAGCGGATAAACTCGACACCGCCGCCGACTTGACGCTGCACTCCCGCCTGGGCTGCCAGGCCACCATTATTGCGGCCGGTGAGATCGTGGTGGAAATTCCGAGTTGGAACCGGAACATCGGATAATTGAGCAATCGGGTAATTTGTAATTGGTAATTTGTAATTTGCAATTGAACTGCAGATGGTTCTGGAAGCACGGATTAAATTACAAATTTGAAACTACCAAATTTGAAATCACTGATGGGATGCTTCCATGCCTGCTGAATTACATTGGGACGATGCCGAAGACATAGGCATTGCGCTGGCTGACAAGTTTCCGCAAGTAAATCCGCTGGAAGTCCGCTTTACCGACCTGCACCGCTGGATTACGGAATTGCCCAACTTCGCTGGCGATCCCGCCGCGTCCAACGAAGGCAAACTGGAACGCATTCAGATGGCTTGGTACGAGGAATGGGGATCGAGACACGAATAGGTACCCATTCCAGACGGGCTGTTCGCAAATCAACTTCGGGAAACGAATCGCAAGTCCTCGTACTCGTCAAGTTGGGCCAATGGAACGAACGTGTGACCGGAGGCAAGCGGATCCAGAATGAGGACACCGCCACCGAATTCCCGGATGTACCAATCCGCTTCTGGGTCAGTCGGGTCGCATGCGACCAGTCCAATTTCTGCCTCAATGCCATGAAAAAGGACGCGATCACCCTTCCGTATTTCTTCGCCGCTTTGGTATCTCAGAATTGGACTCGCCATGCGCCCTTCGTGTGACGGCGTATTTGCGTTTGGCTGATGCGGCAACATTAGCACATCAGCCCAACGCTCCTCCCTCAAACACAGAGGCCTGTTGAGCACGAATTTCGGCAGGGAGCATTGGGTGCGCTACTCCTTCCGGGTATTCGTCGTGGGTCCGGCCCTGCAGCGTGCGACCGCTGATCTTCTTGCGAGTGCCACCCCACTGCTCAAAGAAGAACGAAACGCCTGCTGCCCGGCACTGCTCCCTGATGGATACAACCCAATCTTCTCGCATCGGCCGCGCCCCAGGTCCGTCTATAACGCAATCTCCCAGGCTCTTTGACCGCGGAGACGCGGTGGTTTTGCCCGAGTCTATCTTTGTCTCTGGCAATGTCCTCGAAGGAGAGCCCAAAGTGGACCAGGTTAGCTGGCAAGGAATGGGTTGACCATACAAAATAATGCGTCTTCCCTTG
>CAZUCM010000243.1:4663-5471 GCA_964619235.1 uncultured Terriglobales bacterium | reverse complement strand
GCCGCACCGGTGCTGTTCTACACGGACATCGACTCCGGACCGGCTATTGGTGGAGAAGGGCTCGTGGATGGGACATTTCTCTGTATTTACGGGGAAAACTTTGGATCTGTCCAGGGTAGTTCGACGGTGACGATCGGTGGCGTTGCGGCCGCCCAGTACAAGCTTTGGAGCGATCCGGGAGCGCCCTATCGCAACGGCTCGGTAGCCAAGGCCTGCGTGCAAGTCAGCCATTTGACCTCCGATGGCGTGCAGGCGGTTCAGCTCACTACCGCTGCCGGAGCCAGTAACTCCTTATCTTTCAACGTCCGGCCGGGTAGTATCTGGTGGGTTTCCAGCGGCGGCGATGACGTGAATGGCACCGGTTCCCAAGCTGCTCCCTGGGCCACAATTTCCAATTGTAAGAACCAGATGGCGGCCGGAGACATTTGTTTGATCGGGGACGGGGTAACCGTCACCTCCATGGAAAACTGGGAGGCCCAGATCTGGTTGAATAGTTCAGGAACAGCTGGCTTTCCCAAGGCGATTGTGGCTTATCCAGGCGCCAACGTATCCGTTTCGGGCACCACCTCCTCCGGAACATGGGCCTCCACGGGGCAGCTGCAGGGGATCAATAACTATGGCGGAGGCGGCGCAAGTTGTGGTGGGACGGGTTGTTCATACTGGACGATAGCCGGCCTCAACCGGATCGACGGCGATAATGGCGCTCTCCTCTTCGATGGCGGGTCCAACATTCGCCTGGTGGACAATGACTTCGTTTGTCATGGCCAGTATTGCGATGGACCGGCGGGTGGACTGAGCGGCACTGCCT
>CAZUCM010000243.1:0-4653 GCA_964619235.1 uncultured Terriglobales bacterium | reverse complement strand
ATCTGTATATTTATGGCAATCGCTTCCATGATATTGGCTGTCATGAAGATGCGAATTATGCGACTTCGGCATACCCCTGCGCCTGGGTGTCTCCGAGCGCCACAATTTCCACGGTCGGTTTCATGTTCATCTTCTCAGCTGCGCCCTCCGTGCAGAATTTTGGGAGTGGTTATGCGAGCTCGGTAGCCGAGGGAGATGTGATCCAGGTCAACGGTGAGCTTCATCGAATCGTTTCCTGCAGCAGCGCTTGTGTCGCCGGACTGGCGTCGGGATTGTTGGATTCCGCCTTCTCCTCCAATCTGGTCGGGGCGTCATTTCAGTATCGCGACTTTACTCCCTCGAAACTTTGGCAGACCGTATATCTGAGCGGCAGCCATGTGTGGTTTGCCTGGAACAATGTGGATGGCAGCGCCGGGGGCGGGTGCCGGGGCGTTCAGTTCTATACGGAGACGAGCGCAGACGGCTACGGCCTGCATGATCTTCATGTGCATGACAACTGGGTTCACGATACGGTTTGCGACGGCATGAATTTTGCCACGATGGATCCGTCACAGGGAACTGTGGAAGCCTACAACAATGTGATTTATAACGCAGGCCAGGGAACTTCGTCCGGGTTCAACGGTAATGATCCGATCGGAGGAGAGGCTCACTATGCCTGCATCTATAGTCCCGGATATTCGGTGAGCAACGGGCCGCTGGGCACGGGATCCCTGCTGATCTACAACAACACGCTGTTCAACTGCGGTGCGCACTCGACGGAGGGCGGAGGGTTTTCTTTCCCGGCGGGGGTTGCCGGCAATCTTCGCGCGGTGCTCAGCAACAACATCATTTACGCCGCGAAAAAGACCGAGCCTTATATCGATCCCACTTCGGATTCGCTTCGCTTTTGCACGGGAGCCGGCGCCTATTGTCCCAGTGCGAGTCTGAACAACGTTTTGTATGGCGCCAGTGCCTCGTCTCCCAGTTATCTCGGCAACAGCATCATTGCCGATCCCAGGTTCCTCAACCCGCCATACGATTTTCACCTGGCGGGCTTCAGCTTTACGCCTGAGGGTGGAAGCGCGACTCTGGCGAGCGCCCTCGATCTGGATGGCATCCTTCGGAATCCGTCTGCCCCCTCGCCGGGTGCTTACGAGTACATAGCCCCGGCAAATCTGTCAGCTTCCACCGTTACCTTGGCGGCAGACGTGAATCCGCAGAACGTAGGCGCCATCGTAACCTTCACGGTTCAGGTGGCTGGTTCCGGAAGCGCGATTCCGACGGGAAGCGTGGCTTTGTATGACGGATGGAGTCTGTTGTCGCAAACGGCATTGGATATTAACGGTAAGGCAAGCATTCCGATTGGCGGATTGAAGAGCGGGTCGCACAACATTCGCGTGCTCTATACCGGAGACACCGTCTTCGGCGGCAGCCGCGCCACACTGACGGAGGTTATAGGAAAGGCCTCGGCCAGCGTGCCGTCTGGGGCGCTCTCATTCCTGTCTCCGCTGAATATTTCCAGCACCTCTCAGCAGGTAACGCTGACCAATAGCGGGAGTGGACCGCTGGCGATAGTGGATATTGTTCTGGCCGGAACCGGAACAACCCAGTTCAGCCAGACGAACAACTGCCCGGCTCCGGGAACCGGCGGCTTGGCGCCCGGCGCCAGCTGCGTGATTGCCGTCACATTCACTCCGACGCAGGCGGCTCCATCGACCGCAAAGGCGATTCTGGATATCAATCTTGCGGCGCCGGCGACCTCAAAAGCCGTTTCCGTCAGCGGCAAGGTTGTTGCCCCGACCTTCAGTCTGTCCGTCCCCTCGCTGGTATTCGGGGATCAGGCGAGCGGTGTCACCAGCGCCCCGCAAAACCTCACCATCACGAATACGAGCCCTCTGGCTATGCTGACCATCACGAATATCGTTGTCCCCTGGCCATACGCGCTCACCAGCTCCTGCGGCTCCTATCCGTTGAATCTTGCGCCTAATGCGACCTGCCAGGTGAGTGTCTCCTATACTTCGGAAGGCGCTGTGTCCAATAACACCAGCCTCCAGGTGCAGGTGGCCGCTCCTGGAGTGTCGAAATCGGTGACGCTGAAGGGAACTTCGGTGCTGCCGATCGCCGTGACTTATGCCACAGGGTTGAATTTCGGGCCGCTTACCAGGGGGACCAAGGAGACCGTTGCGTTGACGGTAATCAACCCGGCGGGAAATCCCGCTATGACAGGGTTGACTGTGACCTTCAGCGGCAGCCCCAATATCAAGCGGGCAACCGCCCCCGGATCATGCTCGACGCACCTCTCCGGCAATACCAGCTGCACCATCAACGTTACCTATGCGCCGCTTACCAGTGAGGTCCCGGGTACGGTCGATAGCGGTACGATCACCATAACCGGTACACAGGCTCCGGTAGTGCAGAGTGTGTCGGTGAGCTTGTCCGGTACCGCGAACTGAACAGAATGCCAAGGAGCATCCTGGAACCTGTTCACATGAGTTGAAGTTGGTTCGGAAATGAAACGCCATGACATAGCGCAAGCTGTGTCATGGCGTTTGCATCTTTGCGATGAGGGTTGCGATTGGTACCTCGATCGGCGGGGTAAGATTTCTGAGGAATCGGAAGCGGGCGGCGCAGTCTTTGGGTTTTCCTTCCCGTTCAACGATCACCGAGATCGCCGTGGGGACGCGGATTGGGCGGGCGGCAGGCCCTTATGGGCGGTTCCGCCCCTTCGCGTGTTTCTGGCCTCTCCGGACCAACCATCATCGAGCGTGCCCGGCTCTTTGTGCCGCTCCGGGATGATATGTGCGTTCCTGGTTCCGGCTTTCTATCTGCTGGGTTGCGGTTACCTCAATAAAACCGGTGCCGCGCCGGAAACTCTGCAAAAACCTGATACCGCTACCTTGAATCGTCCCTTTCTGGCCGACGGCCGATAGCCGACAGCCGACGGCTGCCTTTAAGATAGCCGACGCTGCCCCTAAAAACCCGTTTCCACATTATTGGCACGGCCGCCGGCCGGGGGCACCATGCTTCCTAGTGCCGGGGAATGTCATCTTCCCCGGCCGCACGGACGAGGTGTGTTGTGGACGGCATTTGCGGCAGAGAGTTACGCTTGCTCAGCGAAATCGATCCCGAGCCGGTTGCAGCCGAACTCGGGCGCGGGACCTGGGAGCGGGAACCGGTGACGTTACGTGAGATGGTTGAGAAGGATGATTTTCAACCGGCAACGCCCGTGCCGCCCCCCGCGGTGCTCGCGATTTCCCGCCCTGCCAATGCCGATTTGCGCTCTCCACCCTGGCCGGCCAGCCTGAAACCCTGAACCTTGAAAATCTTTCTCCGCTTCCCCCAGGGGAACCATGCAGTTTCTTTGATAACTGAATCGGCGTTCGGCTCCCGCCCATCGGCGAAAGTCGCGAGTCACGAGTCACTGCCGCAGGCTGCCGTGCCACTCGTGCCCCGTGACTTCGGCCGGCAGCCTTTGTGGCCTAAACTGGCTATGCCATTCCTCCAATATCGAAGTAAGCAAGAATGCAAGGAATAGTGGGGGCGTACGATCCGCCCCCAAATTCCTACGGAAATCTATGCATCTTGCGTCCTTCGCATGGCTCGTGCTTACTTGGGCGTGCCGTTCAGCGAGACCGTCTTGTTTTGCGGTAACGCCCCTTGGAAGCCGCTAACGGTGATTGTCCCGGCATCCACGACTCCTATTGTCTCACTGCTCCCGGGCGCAAATTCGACGTTGACGGTGCAACTCGCTCCCCCTGCCAAGCTCGATGAGCAGCTCCCCGGGGCCGTAGCTGACGTACTGAAGTCGCTGCCACTGTAGGCCACGGAGAGGTTGGTCAGATCAGGGTTTCCCCGTGGATTGCTAATCGTTAGGGTTCTGATTGCCGTCGCTCCCTCGAAAACCTTGCCAAAATTCAGCGCGGTTGGGGCGGACGTGATCGGGACCACACCGGCTCCCTCCAATCCCACCGAACCCGCGATTCCGGGATTGGCAATGTTCACTTTTAACGTCCCTGGCTCGACTCCAGCTGCCACAGGCGTGAACGTCACGCTGATCGTGCAGCTGACACCGGGAGCAAGGCTTGCCGGGAATACGCCGCAAGTGTTGGTCTGTTTGAAAGGGGCGGAAGTCGAAATACCTTTGATCGTCAGGTTCGCCAGCGGACTGGTGTTGGTTACCGTGACGGTTTGCGGGGCGCTGGTGGAACCCTTCATTTGGTTTGTGAAGGTCAGAGACGCGGGAAGCAGCGTGTAATCAGGCGCAAGCACGGTTCCCGTGAGCGCGACCTTTTGCGAGTG
The DNA here is from genome assembly GCA_964619235.1 of uncultured Terriglobales bacterium. GTDB lineage: Bacteria > Acidobacteriota > Terriglobia > Terriglobales > Acidobacteriaceae > CAZUCM01. Next base: position 375 of record CAZUCM010000243.1, on the reverse strand, counting down.
CGCCGGAGCCGCTACATCGACCTGCAGCGATGCCGATTTCAGATCAGGAGAAGCCGTGGATGGCGTGAAGACAACATTGATGGTGCAGTATGCTCCTGCAGGCAACGCCGTGCTCCGGGAGGGGCAGTCGTTGCTCTGACTGAACTGAGTGCTGGCCGTTGCAATGCTCAGTATCGTTAATGGGCTGCCACCGCTATTCGTAAGCGTAATCGGCTGAGGGGCACTGGCGATACTCAGGGGCGAGCTAAAGGTCAAAGCCGGGCTCGATAGACTTGCGACCGGCAGAACTCCGGTCCCGCTCAAAAATACGCTCCCCGGGCTTAACGGATAGTTGTCCTCCCCTAGCATCAACATGCCACTTTGGTCGCCGGTGAT
>CAZUCM010000242.1:2909-5474 GCA_964619235.1 uncultured Terriglobales bacterium | reverse complement strand
GCCGCCGCACCAAGAACAATCCAGTCCTGATCGGCGAACCGGGAGTGGGCAAGACGGCCATCGTGGAAGGTCTGGCGCAGCGCATTGCCGACGGAGAAGTGCCCAGTTTTCTGGCCGACAAGCGCATTCTGGCCCTGGACCTGTCGCTGATCGTTGCCGGCACCAAGTACCGAGGACAGTTCGAAGAGCGCTTGAAGACCATCATGAAAGAGCTGATGGAATCGCAGAGCGCCATCATCTTCATTGACGAGTTACATACGCTGGTGGGAGCCGGTTCGGCCGAGGGGTCGCTGGACGCCGCCAACATTCTGAAGCCGGCGCTGTCGCGCGGGGAAATCCAGTGCATCGGCGCGACCACGCCGGGAGAGTACCGCAAGAGTATCGAGAAGGACCGTTCGCTGGAGCGCCGCTTCCAGTCGGTCAAAGTCGGCGCGCCCGGCGAGGACGATGCCGTCAAGATCCTGATGGGCGTGAAGGAGCGTTACGAGAAGTTCCACGCCGTCTCCTATACCGACGATTGCATCGAGTATGCGGTCCATCACTCCAACCGTTACATCCCGGACCGCTTCCTGCCGGACAAGGCGATTGACCTGATCGACGAAGCGGGTGCGCGCGTGAAACTGCGCCAGACTTCCTTGCCGGAAGAGCTGACCGAGGTGCAGAAGCGGATCAAATTCATCGTGCATCGCATGGAAAATGCCATCGCGAACCACGAATTCGAGAAAGCGCGCTTCTATTCCGACGAGGAACGCAAAGAACGCGAGAATCTGCGCGCTCTGCGCGAAAAATATCATCTCGACGAATCTTCCACCGGCGTCGTGGGGCGCGAAGACATCGAGGACGTGGTGAGCCGTTGGACCGGCGTACCCGTCGCCTCCATCAAGGAAGAAGAGTCGCAGAAGCTGCTGCGCATTGAAGAAGAGTTGCACAAGCGCGTAATTTCGCAGGACAAGGCGTTAAGCGCCCTGGCCCGGGCGATTCGCCGCTCGCGGGCCGGCCTGAAGTCGCCCAACCGTCCCATCGGCTCGTTCCTGTTCCTGGGGCCCACCGGCGTCGGCAAAACCGAGGTGGCGCGTACCCTGGCGCAGTTTATGTTCGGCAGCGAGAAGTCGCTGATCCGCTTCGACATGTCCGAGTTCATGGAAAAGCATTCCGTGTCGAAGCTGATCGGTTCGCCTCCCGGATATGTCGGGTACGAAGAGGGTGGTCAGTTGACCGAGCGCATCCGGCGCGCCCCCTATTCGGTGGTGCTGCTGGACGAGATCGAGAAGGCCCATCCCGACGTCTTCAATATCCTGCTGCAGGTGTTTGAAGACGGTCAGCTCACCGACGGACTGGGTAACACCGTCGACTTCAAGAACTCGATCCTCATCATGACCTCGAACATCGGTGCCCGGCACCTGATGAAGCGCGAGGGCATGGGCTTTCAGTCGCAGCATGAGGAGAAGATTTCCGCCAAGGTCGAGGATCTGGTGAAGAACGAGGTCAAGCGCACGTTCAACCCCGAATTCCTCAACCGTCTGGATGAAATCATTCTGTTCAGTGCGTTGACCGAACAGGACCTGATTCAGATCGTCGAACTGATGATTGTGCAGCTCAACCAGAACCTGGCGCAGCGCTCCATCACCATCAGCGTGAACGACGATGCCAAGAAATGGATTCTCGATAAGACGCTTACCGACCGCAGCTACGGCGCGCGTCCGTTGCGTCGCGCCATCCAGAAGTTCGTCGAGGATCCGTTGAGCGAGGCCTTGATTCAGGGGCATCTCACGACCCGTCCGGCCTTCATCGAGATTTACCTGGAAAGCGACCGCCTGTTTTATCGCCCAGTCGGCGAAGAGAAACAGGAAGGGGTTCTGCTCTACAGCAATTAAGCTTGCAAGCACATCCGCGCCAGCCGCCGCCCCGCAAGGGCGGCGGTTGTGTCATGAGCATTGCACTTTCCTTTTTGTGATGCTAATATGTATCACATGACAAAGAAGGTGGCCAGCCAGGTCTCCGTCCGCGATTTGCGCTACGATTTCCCGCGCATCGAGCGCTTATTGCGCCAGGGGAAGGAGATTCGGATCACCAAGCGCCGCCATGTGATCGCCCGGCTGCTTCCGGAATCGGTTGAGCCGCTGCCGAAGCTGCCGGATTTCCTCCACCGTCTCCACGAACTTTACGGCCGCAAAGTGCTGGCGGTCTCCGGCGCTCAGTTATTGGCGGAAGATAGGAACCGTTCGTGAAGACCTATCTGGACAGCAGCGTTTTGGTTTCGCTGTACAGTCTGGATGCCAACTCCGCGCCCGCCGCCCGTCTGATCGAACAATCCAAGGGTGAACGTCTTATCAGCACTTATGGCCATCTGGAAGTGACGAATGCCCTGCACCTCCGGGTCTTCCGCAAGGAGCTGCCCTCCAGTCAGGTGCAGCAGGCCTTGAAAGCCTTCGAACAGGACTTGCGGAGTGGAATTTTTCTGTTACGGGATCTGCCGGAAGGTGTCTTCGATCGATCCGCGCGCATTGCGCGTCAAACCACGTCACGCATCGGAACCCGAACGGCGGATCTTCTGCACGTTGCGGC
>CAZUCM010000242.1:0-2899 GCA_964619235.1 uncultured Terriglobales bacterium | reverse complement strand
CCTCGAATTGGGCGCGGACTACCTGTACACCTTCGATGACCGCCAAAGGAAACTGGCCGAGGCGTTGCGGCTAAGGACCAACTAGCGCAATTTTCGGGACGGTTTTCCTCAGGCTTCCACAGCTATTTGCGGATATTCACAGCTTCTTCTCGGATTCCCTGATCGGACTGGCCAGCGCCATCTTTACCTCTGCTTCCGGAAAGGTTATCAAGGTAAAAGGATGACTACGATGGGACAAACCGCCGACAGTATTCTGCCGGTGAATATGGAGGCCGAGCGGTCGATTTTAGGGGCCATCCTCCTGGATAACACCTGTTTCTCGCAGGCGGCGGCGATGCTCAAGGCCGACGACTTCTCGCTGGACTCGCATCGCCGCATTTATGGGCACATGCGCGTGCTGGGCGATTCCAGCCGCCCGATCGATTTCGTTACGCTCACCGAAGAACTGGGCCGCAACCGGGAACTGGAAGCCATCGGAGGAGTTGCCTACCTCACGTCGCTGACCGATGGCCTGCCGCGGGTGCAGAACATCGAGCATTACATCCGCATCGTGCGCGATAAGGCGATCCTGCGCGGTATTATTCATGCCGCCAATCAGGCCATCCAGGCCGCGGTGGAGCAATCCGAAAGCGCCGAGGAGGTGCTGGCGACCGCCGAGTCCGCTTTCTTTCATCTGTCCGACCAACGGCTGGGGAACGATTTCACCAGCGTCCAGGAAATCTATCAGCACGAGATCGGCGATCTGCAGAAGCTCTATAACCTGGGCAAAGATCTCACCGGGCTGCGCACTTATTTCGACGACTTCGACAAGCTCACCAGCGGCTTGCAACCTTCCGACCTCATCATCATCGCCGCCCGTCCTTCCATGGGAAAAACGGCACTGGCCATGAACATGGCCGAGAATGCGGCGGTGCTGGGGAACAGGCTGGTGGGCGTATTCTCGCTGGAAATGTCGAAGAAGGCGCTGCTGATGCGCCTGTTGTGCTCCCAGGCCAACGTGGATGCGCACAAACTGCGCAGCGGCTTTGTCGGCAAGGAAGACTATCAGAAGCTATGGGCGGCACTGGGCCGGCTCAGCTCGGCTCCGCTGTACATTGACGATACCCCGGCCATATCGGTCAGCGAGGTGCGCGCCAAGGCTCAGCGCCTGAAGCATCAGCATGGGCGGCTGGATCTGATCGTAATCGACTACCTGCAGTTGATGGCCGGCACCCCGCCGGGCGGCGGCAGGCGCCATGAAAACCGGAACCAGGAAGTCTCGGCCATTTCCCGGGGACTGAAGATGGTGGCCAAAGACCTGAATGTACCGGTCATCGCCTTGTCGCAGCTGAGCCGCGCACCGGAAGCCCGCACGGGCGACCACCGTCCGCAGCTTTCCGACTTGCGTGAATCCGGATCCATCGAGCAGGACGCCGATGTGGTGGCCTTCATCTTCCGGCCCGAGTACTACGAGCGCGACCCGGAAGAGAAAGCCCGCCTGGAAGAGCAAGGCTCGGAAATCATCGTTGCCAAACAGCGTAACGGCCCCACCGATGTCGTTCATCTGCGCTTCAATCGCAGCTCGACGCGTTTCGAAAATATCGATAGCTTCGGCGAACCACCGCCCGCTGGCGGCGGCAATATCGACGTCTGATTCCGGAAAACGAACGCAGAGGACGCCAAGGACGCAGAGGAGATTGAGTAATTGAGAGATCGGGTAATCGGGTAATTGAAAAGGCAAAGGCCATTCCAGTTGCCCGATGACTCCGCTGCTCGGTTTTCCGATTCCTCTGCGTCCTTGGCGTCCTCTGCGTTCGCTCTTGAACTTGGAATAAGAGACGGCCTCCCGGGGGGAATCGGGGGACGGGAGACCGGAGACGCTTTCGTAGGGATATAATCGAGCTGTTGGTTACCTGGGTTACATCGCATTTGATGCGTCCTACGTGGGTGGAAGTATCGCTGCCCGCGTTGCGGCGTAATTTCCGCGCTCTCCAGCAATGGGTGACGCCGCAAGCGGCGGTGTGCGCCGTGGTTAAGGCCGATGCCTACGGACATGGCGGGCTGAAATGTGCCCGGGCGCTGGAGAAGGAAGGCGGCAATTGGTTTGCCGTCACTTCGCCGGAAGAAGGAATCACCTTACGCGAAGGCCGCGTCCGCGGCCGTATCCTGTTGTTGAGCGGTTTTTGGCGGGGGGAAGAGGAAGAAGTTCTGCTTCGGAACCTCACCCCGGCGGTATGGCAGCCGTGGCATATCGAAGTGCTGGAAGCGGCGGCGGTCCGCTTGAATCATGAGACTCCAGTGCGCGTTCATCTGAAGCTGGATACCGGCATGGGACGGCTTGGCTTGCAGGCGCGCGATCTGCCGCAATTCCTGGCGGCACTGGGACAGGCGCCGCATGTGCGCCTGGAGGGTGTGCTCAGCCATTTTGCTTCCAGTGAAGTGGTGGACGATCCGGCCAACGCAGCCCAGCTGCAGCGTTTCGACCAGGCGCTGGCCGCCATTCGCGCCGCCGGACACGAACCGGCTTATTGCCACATTGCCAACACCGCCGCCGCCCTCACGCGCGAGCGCACCTGGTACAACATGGTTCGCACCGGGCTGGCGTTGTACGGCTATCATTTGCCCTTCGTCGCGGCTGGAAATGGTACGCCGGCGGCGGCCGGCGAATTGGCGGTCGAGCCGGTGCTGTGCTGGAAGACGCGCGTGATCGAACTCAAGGAAGTCGCCGCCAGCCAGCCGATCGGATATAGCGGAACGTTTGTTACCAAGGCTCCGTCGCGGCTGGCGATTCTGCCGGTGGGTTATGCTGACGGATTGAGCCGCCTGCTTTGCGCCGGTGGCCGGGTGATTGTGCGCGGCCAATACGCCCCGATTGTGGGCAATATCTCGATGGATCTTACCGAGATCGATGCCACTCACA
>CAZUCM010000241.1:0-5490 GCA_964619235.1 uncultured Terriglobales bacterium | reverse complement strand
CAGGATGGGCTCGGTCAGGCAAGAAAAGAAGGCTTCCCGGCTGGCGCCCATGCCGCCAAAGGAACTGCCGCCGTCCAGTGCGCCCAGGATCAGGAAGAACCGGCCCAGCGCCAGCAAGTATGCCAACAATATGAAATCGCCGGTCGTGCCCAGCAGCGCCGAACCATGCAGCAGGGGAATGAATGCCGCGGCCGCAATGGTGGAGGCGAACAACACCGCCGGAGACAAACGGAAAACCGGGGAAGCGGTGGCCGGAAGCAGGTCTTCCTTGGCGAAGAGCTTGCGCAACTCGGCATAAGGACGCAATACGCTGGCGCCGCGCCGGTTCTGTATGCGCGCCTTGAGGCAGGCGACCACTCCCCGCACCAGAGGAGCTACCGCCGCCAGCAGCAACAACTGCAGAATATTCAGTGCGTACGTCATGCCAACCTCATAAAGAGCAGCAGCAGAACCAGGGCCAAAAACATATAGAGCAGATAGACCTGTATGTTTCCGGTCTGTAACTTTCGCAGCCGGTTTGACAAGGCGACAATGCCATTGACCGCCGGGCGATAAAGCGCATGCTCAAAAAGCACGGTGCGCACTTCGCGATAAGAGATGGAAGCGGGAAAGTACGGCTGTCCGGCCGGTTCCACCAGCACCGTGCGCTCCGGCTTATAGGCGCGGGCAAATACCTTGCGCAGCGGTTTGGAGAAGGCGGTCGAGGTATATTGCATGCGGCTGTTCAGGCCGGGCAATCCGCAGGCCCAGGTGGGGGTGGTGCGCGAAGCCCGCCGCACGATGACGGCAATTGCAACCACCAGCAACACCAGAAGCGCCAGCCAGGGCACAAAGCGGGCGAACGGCACGGCAGCCTCGGGCACGATTGCGCCGGGCAGCAAGTCCTGAACAACGGCGCTCAGAGGGCGGAGAACGATTCCCGGAAAGATGCCGATCGCCACGCAAGCCGCGGCCAGAATTGCCATGCCGGCGCGCATGGCCAAAGGAACCTCCTCGGCGTCACCGGCCTCCACACTGCGTGGCCGGCCGAGAAAGGTTACGCCATAAAGATTGGCGAAGCAGGCCGCAGCCAGACCGCCGATCAGCGCCAGTACGCCTGCCATCAGCGGCAGAACGATTGCCGGCGTCGCATCGGACAAGGTGCCACCGCCGAGAAAGCTGCGAAAGGTGAGCCACTCCCCGGCAAATCCATTGAACAGCGGCAACCCGGCGATCGAACAGCAGGCAATCAGCAAAAGCGTGCCGGTGGTACGCATACGGTTGAACAGACCGCCCAGCTCCTCGATGTCGAGGGTGTGCGTGGAGTCGGCAACGGCGCCGGCGCCCAAAAAAAGCAGACTCTTGAATAGCGCATGATTCAACGAGTGCAGCAGCGCTCCCATCAGCGCCAGCGCAGCCCATCCGGTGGCGTGGTGCGCGGACAACACCAGCGCCGCGCCCAGACCCAGATAGATCACACCGATATTTTCGACGCTGCTGTAAGCCAGCAGGCGCTTGATGTCGTGCTCGCCCAGAGCGTACAAGACTCCCAAAACTCCGGAAAGCGAGCCCGCCGCCAGAGCAAGATAGCCCCACCAGGCCGGCCCCGTGCCCAGAAAATCGAAGCCAAAGCGCACGAAGCCATAAATGGCTGTCTTCAACATGATGCCGGACATCAGTGCGGAGACCGGGCTGGGCGCGATCGGGTGCGCCTTAGGCAGCCACACATGCAAGGGAACAATGCCGGCCTTGGCGCCAAAGCCGACGAAGGCCAACAGAAAAACCGCGGTGCGCAATCCGGCCGGCATCTGCCCGGCGGCCAGACGCAGCGAAGCGAAGTCCAGACCGGCCGCGTGCGGCAGAAACAGGAAGAACGAGGCGACGACCGCCGCCGCGCCGGCGTGCATCATCAGCAGATAGACAAACAGCTTCTGTCGCCGATGGGCGCTGTCGCCATCGATCAGAATCAGCCCGGCCGAGAACAGCGTCATCAGCTCCCATCCGAAAAGGAAGGCGAAGGCCGTGGACGCGGTAACGACGACAATCATGGACAGCAGGAACAGCGGCAGCAACGCCCAGAGCCAATCCCTTCGCCGGCCCTGGTAATGGCGTTCCACGTAAGCGGAGGAGAACAGAGTTACCGGCGCGCTGACGGCGCAGATCAACAGCAGAAAATATGCGCTCAGACGGTCCAGGGAAAGAACAAAGGGAAGGGGAGTGAACGACGATAGATCGCTGACATTCAGGCAAGGGTGAGACAGGCATAAGGCGGCCGCCGCCGTCCCGGCCAGTAATCCGCCGCCTAATATTGCGGCCGGCAAGTGCCGCAAAGCCCACAGCGGCGCGGTCAATAGAACCACGGCCGGCAGCGCCAGCAGGATCAGCAACAGCGAGTTGAAATAAACAGGGGCCATTTAGATAGGCTTGCGTTGATTGTTCCGGGCCGGTGCCGCTTCAGCCTGGCAGGGCAGGCTATGGAACAAGAGGTTTATCCTTTTCCCCGGCGGGAGCCAGTTGCGCCAGAAGGTCCCGGATATCGATGAGATGGTTATTGAAGATCCGCCGGGCATCGTCTAACAGGCGGAAGAGTTCGGGATCCTGTACCGAATAGAAGACGTTTTGGCCGTCTTTTCGGCCCACCACAATACTGCTCTTCCGCAGAATAGCCAGCTGCTGTGAAAGATTCGCTTGTTCCACTTTCAGGCGCAGGCTGAGCTCATTGACCCCTACCTCACCGTCGCGCAGGGCGTCTAAGATTCTGATTCTTAAGGGGTGAGACAGCGCCTTGAAGAATTCGGCGGTGAATTGCGAGAGTTCAGGCATATACAGATGCAAATGTTCGCATATGTGCAGCCTGTGGTCAAGTTACTTCGGTCATTCCACTTTCAGTGCGGCGTTTACGCTGCCTGTGCGTCCGCTGGCATCGTCCCGGGCCACAAATCGAACGGTGTAATTGCCGGGGGCCAGATCAATCGAATACTCGAAGATTGCCTGGTTCTGCATGAATTTTTTGGCGGCATCGGCGGTGAGGCGGTCATCCACCTTGTGATAGGACTGGCCGGCGAGATTGCCGGCGGCATCGAAAGCCGCGGCGACGAACTCGAGGCGCAAACGGTTTCCGTCCTTTTCATCGAGGCCGGCAACTCCCGCGGGCAAGGCAATCTGGAATTTCCGGGAACGCTTGGCATCGCCGGGAATTGGGGCAGCGTCCTCCCATTTCACCAACATAGGCATAGCGGTGAAGTCGATGGGGGAAGTGATTGCCTGGCGCAAATCGGTCTCGCGGCTGGCGTCCGGCGATAGCGCGGGACTGAAGAAAAATCCGGTACGCGCCCGCACGTTCGTTCCCGGGCGGGTGACCTGTACCTTCAGCTTCTGCCACCCCGGTCTGGTGTCCTTATCCAGATAGTAGCCCAGCAGGTAATAGGAGGCCGAGTCCTCGCTGGCCTTGCGAAATGCGCCGGCAATGTCGTTGCTGTTGTAATAGGCCTTGCCGCCGGTCATATTGGCGAACATATCCATGGTGGCAAAGCTGTTTTCCAGATCGTCCATCTGGATTCGCCGTATCTCGTCGATGGCGGTGGGCGAGGTTCCACCGCTGATCGGGTTTCGCGGCACGCCCACATCGGCGGCGATCAGGTTCGGATTGGTCAGACCGCGCACGTCGATGGGATATACCGCCACATTGGCCTTACTCAGGGCCAGCCAAACCTTCTCGTAGTCCGGCAGCACGCTGTTGGTGTCGGACAAATCGCTGCTCAGGGTGAAGGGAAAACCCGCGGTTGCCCACAACAGTTCCTTGCGTCCGGGAACTCCGGCAAAGGCCTGGCCGATCTTCTGTATCGCGTTCAGCGTATCCAGAACTTCGCCGCGGCGCTCCTCGCCGGCCGCAAGCGACGACGCCATACCCACGCGCTCCGACAATCCCTGTTCCCACTCGGACAGACTGGCAACGTCGGCCTGAATCTGCCAGGTGAGAGCAGCGGTCTGGTCATCCTGAATGTTGGAAACGATGTTGGCCTGAGCGTGCATCTGCTTCAATGCCGCCACCAATGCCCGGGAGTCGGAGGTGAAGTTGTGCAGCACCTTGATGTACCCGCCGCGCCCGATGCTGAGCAACATCATGAGTTCGCCGGGAGCAACGCCATTCTCGACCGCCTTCAAGAGTTGCGCACGGGCACGAGTCTGATCCGCCACGGGAGTGTTGATCATGTCCAACACCAGGATGACGACCTGCTTTGGGGATTGGTCCTGCAACTGATTGCTGAAAACTCCGGGGGGAACCATCAGGCGCGAAGCCGGTCCGCTAGCGCTGGCCTTGACCTCTTCCAGGTTGGCGATGCGCTGGGGCTTGCCATTTTGCTTAACGGCAAAATCGTCCTTCTTCAGTCCGGCAAAATGCTGGCCGTACATGTCGGTGACCAGCACCGGAATCACCACAAAATCGGAGTGCGAACGGAAAGTGGACAAATCCCCACTTCCGCCTGCGCTGGCCGGCGCCGGCGACTGCGCCCAAGTCAGCCTCAGAACGAACAGAAGAACGATCGCTGCGAACGGTGTGTGACGGCGCTTCATCATCTTGCACACTCAAGGTCAGTGACATTGAGCCTTCGGCCCGCGCACCCAGGGTATACCGCTACGCTGAAAGTTTACCGGTAAATCAGTGTCCGCCGGCGGCGGGAACCTGGAACTCCACTCCGCGTTCGTCATTGGCGCGCTGAGTGGCGGCGATATCCAAATCGCTCAGGGGAATTCTCCGCGGACCCATATTGGAGAAGTTCAAAACCTGGTCGCCGGCGATCGCGTAGTTGTGAATTTCCATGCGATGACCGTCGCGGAAGATCAAAATCGTAGCCTCCTCTTGCGCCGAGGCCGTGGAGGCATCCGCCGGTGGATCCGGAGAGGAAACTGGCGCGGCATCGCCGGCCGGCTTAACCGGCGGATCGGCCGCGGGTGGGTCCGGCTGTGCGGCCGCCGTCTCGTAATCGGGAGTACTGTCGTCGCTGCTTGTGGCCGGTGCGGCGACGCCGGGATAAATCAGCGGATATCCCGGTGCCGGCATGTAATAAGGCACATAGTAGGGTACAACCGCAGGCACCACGGCGCTGCGGAATCCCCGGTTTCCAATCCGATGCCTGGTTCCCGCATGCCGCGAAAGCCCCGTAAACTGCGGATTGCCCAGAGATAGCAAATTGGGATTGTACGGCGAAATCTCGTAGCTCGAGACCCCATCCGCGCCGTTCGGCCCCATGGAAGTCACGCTGGGCGCGGGATAATTGGAAACTCCAGTACCGGGACGAATTGAGGTGATCGATGGCGGGCTGCCATGGAGTTGACCATAGCCGGCTACCGCGAAAAGCACGCACACCGCAATTGAGAGCAGGCGCCGCACAGCCATCATCATACATCCGTTCGCGCCACCGGAATGTCAGCCTTTTGTAAAGATGACGCGCTCCCTCTTCCCCTTATTAAGAAACTCAAAACGGCGGAAATGTTGTGTTGGCATTGCCG
>CAZUCM010000240.1:0-5495 GCA_964619235.1 uncultured Terriglobales bacterium | reverse complement strand
AACGACCTGTTGCAAAGTAAGTGACATTAGGCTGGCAGCCCGCGCTCCCAGCGGATGAGGTCCGGACTTGTAGGTAATTGCAAGCCCTCCAACCCTCGGCCCGCCAGCGGGAGACGGGGAACGCTCCAGCCGAACTACATCCCCAGAAAATTCTCGATCAGTTTTTTGCCTTCGCTGGTCAGCACGCTTTCGGGATGAAACTGTACGCCTTCCACGGCGTATTTCCGATGGCGCAGGCCCATGATGGTGCGGGTGCCGTCGCCTTCGGTGGTATAGGCGGAAACCTCCAACTCGTCCGGCAGGCCCTTTTCGGCGACAATCAGCGAGTGATACCTGGTGGCGGTGAAGGGTGAAGGTACACCGGCGAAAATCGTGCGCCCGTCATGGCTGATCTCGCTGGTTTTGCCGTGCATGAGAAAGGGCGCTCGCACCACCTGGCCGCCAAAGACGGCGCCAATGGCCTGATGTCCCAGGCAGACGCCCAGCAGCGGCTTCTTTCCGGCAAAATGCCGGATCAAATCCAGGCTGATTCCGGCCTCGTGCGGCGTACACGGTCCGGGCGAAACCAAAATGCGATTGGGATTGAGAGCCTCGACCTGGGAGACCGTCACCTGGTCGTTCCGCTTCACCATCACCTCCGCCCCCAGCTCCCCGAGGTACTGCACGAGGTTGTAGGTGAAGGAATCGTAGTTGTCCAAAACAAAAACCATTGCCACTCCAATGCAGCCGGCAGTTAGCAGTCACGGTCTGAACAGGCTGCGGAAAAATTCGTTCTACAGCCGTTTCTTTGAAAGGGCGCGGCTTCAGCCGCGCCGTAAGCCGTTTGTTTGCCTCGGCCGCTTTAGCGGCTGAGGGCCGTAGCCGCGCGGAAATCGATTTTTTCCGCAGCCCGTGAACCCAAGCCAACTGAGGGGCCCTTGCCGCTGACTTCCGGCTGCTCGCTGCTATTCCTGCTCTCCCCGCGCCACTTTGGTTGCCCGTATCAGGGCCTGCGCCTTGTTCATGCACTCTTCGTATTCGCGTTTAGGATCGGAATCGGCCACGATGCCGGCCCCGGCCTGCACATAGGCGCGCTTGCCTTCCATCATCATGGTGCGAATGGCGATACAGGAGTCCAGATTGCCTGCAAAATCGGCATACATGACGGCGCCGCCGTAGACGCCGCGGCGGACCGGTTCGAGTTCCTCGATAATCTGCATGGCCCGCACCTTGGGCGCGCCGGTCAGCGTGCCGGCGGGAAAGCAGGCGGCAAAAGCATCCAGCGCATTCAGCTCCGGCCGCAACCGGCCTTCGACGGAAGAAACGATGTGCATCACGTGCGAATAGCGCTCGATATACATCAGATCGCTCACCCGCACCGAGCCGTAATCGCTGACGCGGCCCAGATCGTTGCGCCCCAGATCCACCAGCATCACGTGTTCGGCGCATTCCTTGGCGTCGCCGCGCAAATCCTGCTCCAGGCGCAGATCCTCGGCTTCGTCGCGCCCGCGCCAGCGCGTGCCGGCGATGGGCCGATAGTCCAGTTGGCGTCCGGCCACCCGCACCAGCATTTCCGGCGACGATCCCAGGACGTGGTTGTCGCCCATGCGCAGAAAGTACATGTACGGAGATGGGTTTACCGTGCGCAACGCGCGGTATATATCGAACGGCGGCACCTCCGGCACCATATCCTGGCGCTGCGAAAGTACCACCTGGAAGACGTCGCCGGCGGCGATAAACTCCTTGGCCCGGCTGACGCTGTTCATGTAGGCGCGCCGGCCGGCGGCCACGTTGATCTTCAGCTTGCCGCGGGCGGGCTTGGCGGGGCGGGCAAAATCGCGCGATATCGAGCGCAGGCCACGGGCCAGTTTGCGCTCCAGGGCGGCAATATCGGCCACCGCGCGGTCGTAAGCCTGGCGAGGCTTCTCGCGGCGCACATCGGCCGCGGCAATAATATGAATCTGGTGGCGCACATGATCGAAGGCCAGCAGGCGATCGAAAAACATCAGCACGCAGTCCGGTATGTTGAGATCGTCGGTGGAGAGGTCCGGAAGCTTCTCCAATAGCCGCACGCAATCGTAGGAGAAGAATCCAACGGCGCCGGCGGTAAACGGAGGCAGACCGGGAACGTGTGCCGCCTGGTGCTCGTCCAGCAGTTCTCGCACGGTGTCAAACAGATTCTTTTCGCTGCGCCGGCGCTGCTTGCCGCGGACAATCACCACTTCGCCGCCACGGCCCAGCACCTTCTGATACGGACGTACTCCCAAAAAGGTGTAGCGCCCGACTTTTTCCCCGCCTTCCACCGATTCCAGCAGGAATGAGTAGGGCTCATCGGCGGCAATACTGAGAAAAGCGGAGACCGGCGTCAGCAGGTCAGCCGGTACGGAACGGGCGACGGGAACCAGCGTGGCCTTCTGCGCCAGCCGGCGAAACTCGGTGTAATCCGGGCATAGCATGTTGCCTGATTATAAATGAGTCCGCGGCCGCCGGCCCCCGCTCATCGGCCGGAATGGAACGCAAAGGACGCATAGGACGCAACGGAAAACCAACGAAATGGACTCTCCTGCGAGCAACCCGATACCGGGGCCGGTCCTCCGGCCAAAGACCGGCGGCCAAAGACCGGCGGCTCTCAAAAAACCGACTGGCCCTTGTACGACCGGACATTGTACTCTGCACTATCGGGGCAAAAAGAATTCCGGCAAGTGTCGTATACTCTCCCCAAATTCCCGAGCGGCAGGGGGGACGGCGCAGCGAGGAGGCGTGGCGCATGCAAGTCAAGTTCTGGGGTGTGCGGGGGTCGACGCCGACGCCGCAACCGGAGAATATGCGCTACGGGGGCAATACCGCCTGCGTTGAGGTTCGGATCAACGGCCGGCTGTACATTCTCGATTGTGGCACCGGATTCCGCAATCTGGGCAAGCACTTGACGCAGGAATACGCCGGCCGGCCGATCGAGGCGCATATCTTTATTTCCCACTATCACTGGGACCATATTCAGGGAATTCCGTTCTTTGTTCCGCTGTATGACGGTTGCGGGAATCATTTCTATTTTCATTCCTCCAGCCGCACGCGTGGATTGCAAGACAGCCTGGAAGGACAGATGGTGAAGCCGTACTTCCCGGTAAACATGAGCGCGATGGCGGCCCATCGCGAGTACTACAGCCTGGAGGAAGGCTGGTCCGAGTTCGAAGATTGCCGCATCCGGACGCGGCATCTGAATCATCCGCAAGGCTGCCTGGGATTCCGCATTGAGTCCCCCGAGGGATGCCTGGTCTACGCCACCGACAACGAACCGGGCGATGCCGCCTTCGACAAAGCCGTGCGCGAACTGGCGGAAGGCGCCGACGTGCTCATCTACGACGCGCAATATCTGCCCGAGGAATACACGGCAAAAAGACGCGGCTGGGGGCACAGCCACTGGCGCGAAGCCATCGATATTGCGCTGGAAAGCGGCGCCAAAGAGCTGATCCTCTACCACCACGACCCCGACCACAATGACGCCTGCATTGATGCCCTGGTCAACGAAGCTCGCAACTACTATCCCAAACTGCGCGCCGCTTGCGAAGGCCTGGTCATACAGTTGTAGACGGCGGCCTTCGGTCGTCGGCCGTCGGCCTTCGGCCAAAACAGCTGCCGCATGGCAGGTCAGCGCAACTGCGGGGGGCCGTGGTCCTAATGGAGGGGGAATGCACGAGTTCAGGGTTTGTCCTGGTGACCGCTACGCGCGAAGGCGCGGCCAAACGATTCGCGCATTTATGTGGGGCGCCGTCATAGCCCTGGCGGGGATTGCACTGTTTGCCTTGATCGGTTCACGAGAGATGCCTGAGCTGACGACGGCGATGTTGGTGGCCGCAGGGGTTCTCACTGGCGGCGCAATTGTGGGAGCGTTTGTTGCGGCATTTCATGGCGGCATTGCAGAGGCAAAGCGGCGATGGGTATTTATTGTGACCGAGAAGGCCTTGGCTCGCCGGGAAAAGGGCCTGCCCGATATCGAAATTGGACTGTCTGAAATTGCGGCAATCAACGAGCGCCGGCACTGGCTTGTAGTGGAGAGCGAAACTCAGCGGCAGAAGATAGCTGTGCCGAGGGAGATCGAGAATTACAGCATGCTGCGCTCGGAGCTGGCTCGGCATTGTTCCATTACGCGGGCGCCGGAGGCGCCCTGGATCGCCAGGGTCGGGATGGTTGTGGCCATTTTGTTCTATGTCTGTTGCGCAATCGTTTTTTGGTCCCTGGGCGGTTTCATATCAAGGTTGGTGGGAGTAGCTGCACTGCTGCTCTTGACATGGCAGTTTCTGTTTCTTGGCTGGCGCGCTCGCGTAAGCCGGAATCGCCTTCTTTTCCGGATAATGTTGTTTGTATATTGGGCGATCGCGCTCTGGTTCGTTTATTTTCGAATGCAGAAACTGCGGGGGCATTGAATATCGGCAAATATTCAGGTTGGATGGCGGCCAATTGCCCATAGTGAGGAAGCGCATGGAGGCAGAGAAGCTTTTTCGTGGAATGGCCAGGCTGATTCTTTATGGCGGCGTAACTTTGGCCATTCTGGGCGTCACAGTGCCGCGCTATCGAGGATTTCATACATCGCCGGCCGGCTACTGTCGACTCGGTGTGTTTGCGATAGGAGTGCTGGTAATAGGCGTAAGCCTTTTGAAGCTTAAGCGGTGGGCTGCTGTTGCGGCGTCGTTATGCCTCGTCTACCCCGCCTATGTTTCAGCATGGGGGGCGTATTCGTTCTGGTTGGGATATGTGCTGGCACTGCTGCTCCTGCTTCCTGCGTGCATGACCGTTCTATATTGGCGTTCTGCGATTTGGAAAGGTAGTAGGGTTGGCGATGGGTCCCGGTCTTCGCGATGATCCGTCCAGGGAGGCTTTTCCTTATTGGATAAAGAAGGCTACAGGCGAGCAGCCCGTGCATACCATGGAATTCCGACGCTAACCGTTCCTGTTGTCGCCGGGACGTTCCTGGGCGTGTTCTTTTTGACCGGAAGTTACGTCTATTCTGTAGCCGTCACGGCGGTACCGCTATTTCTGCTGCTGCGTGGGTGGGTCGCTACGGGAAGGCGGGTGGATGAATTTGTTAAGAGCTGGGTTTGCTCAAAATGTGCACAGCCGCTGCCAAAAAAGAGGTACTGGAAGTATCCGCCCGAAAGCTGCCCACAGTGCGGCGAAAGGATAGGTTAGTGCCAGGCATAGTACATTGGGGGACATCCTGAGAGCCAGCCGGAGTGAAATAAACTTTATTTCCGGTAGGCTCTCAGGCTGTTCCTCATTTGCTTGCTGTAAATCCGAATGGGGGTGGGATCGTGAACGCCGATGTACTGAGGCGCTGTCTTTGCTATATCTTTCTCGCGGGATCGCTGATGGCGGGTGGATATGCGCTCCAACGCACTCCGTCGAGCACCGATCAGTCAACGAGCAAGTTCCTCGACTACCGTTCCCTCGCTATGGGCCAAATGGTCGATGGCGAAGGAACGAAGGCATTTTTTCGTGCTGCGGCGACCACCGAGACCCAG
>CAZUCM010000239.1:0-5530 GCA_964619235.1 uncultured Terriglobales bacterium | reverse complement strand
GACAACGGGCATGGGGTTTTGGCCTTCGGCGGCCGTCCTGTCGGTTCTTTTCGGATTGGCCCATCTCGATAATCCGGGCGAAAGCTGGGTAGGAGTTCTGGCGGCGGCCTTCATCGGCCTGTTTTTTTGCCTTACCTTGCGCCGCACAGGCTCACTTTGGTTTGCCATTGGCGCCCATACGGCGTGGGACTGGGCCGAAACCTTCCTCTACGGCGTGCCCAACAGCGGCCAGATTGCGCCGGGACACCTGTTGAGCCCCAGCTTTCACGGCTCCCGGTGGCTTACCGGCGGCTCCGTCGGTCCCGAAGGCAGCGTACTGGCTTTCCTGGTGGTGGCGCTTATGTTCGCCGCCTTCCATTTCCGGTTCAACCAGAAGAGATTGAGTCATTGAGCAAAGCGGACACAAAAACTGCCGGCCGGGCAATTGAGCAATCGGGAAGATCGGAGCAGGCTATGCCTGGTCCAGCTGCCCGATTACTCAATTACCAGGTTTCTCAATTCCGCTCACCCCATTAACATTCCACCATTAACTTTGATGACATTGCCGGTAATGTAATTGGCCTCCTCGGAGGCCAGGAAGCGCACGGCATTGGCGACATCGATGTCCAGGCCGGGGCGGCCCATGGGAATCTGCTTGAACATGGTTTCCCGCAGTTCCTGCGACAGGGCCTGAGTCATGGCGGTTTCAATGAAGCCGGGGGCGATGGCATTGGCCGTGATGTTGCGGGACGCCACTTCGCGAGCGGTGGACATGGTCAACCCGATCACTCCGGCCTTGGAAGCCGAATAGTTTGCCTGACCGCCCTGGCCCATCTGTCCGAAGATGCTGGCGATGTTGACGATGCGTCCCCAGCGCTGCTTCAGCATGGTCGGCAGCACCGCTTGTGTGCACAGAAATACGCCGGTCAGATTAATACCGATCACCAGGTCCCAGTCCGCGCGTTTCATGCGCATCAGCAGTTGATCGCGGGCGATGCCGGCGTTGTTGACCAGAATCTCGAGCTTGCCGAATTTGGCCACGACTTCTTTTATGGCTTCTTTCACGTTGTCTTCGTCGGCGACGTTCATCTTAAAGGCCGCGGCCTTACCGCCGGCGGCCGTGATCTCGTTCACCACGCCATCCAGCTTGTCTTCCATGATGTCGACCACCGCCACGGCTGCGCCGTTTTGTGCGAGGTTTAACGCAATTGCGCGCCCGATTCCCTGGGCGGCGCCCGTCACCAGCGCGACACGTCCTTCCACTCCTGGCATTCTCATCCTCCTGACAATTTACTAGACGAAAGAAAGCCATTATATAATTCTGAATTCCAACGACAAATGTCGGGGAGGAATGAGTTGTCCCAAGAGCCTGTAAATATCCAGACTGAGGCTGCGCCGTCGCCGTCGCCGAAGGTGGTATTCGATGTCACCGCGATTCAGGGCATATTGCCGCATCGTTACCCGTTTTTGCTGATCGATCGGGTGGTGGAGATCGTTCCCGGGAAGCGCCTGGTGGCGCTGAAAAACGTCACGGCGAATGAACCCTTCTTCCAGGGACACTTTCCCGGTTATCCGCTCATGCCGGGCGTTTTGATCGTGGAAGCCATGGCCCAGGCCGGCGGCACGCTCCTGCTTTCGCAAATCGAGGATCGTGCCAATAAACTGATGGTCTTCACCGGAGTGGATCGCGCTAAATTCCGCCGGCCGGTAGTTCCCGGAGACCAGTTGCGGATCGAAGTGGATGTGTTGGCCTGGCGCCGCACCGCGGCGCGCATGCAAGGCACCGTCTTCGTCGACGGCAAGAAGGTCTGCGAGGCGGTTCTGAGTTGCGGGCTGGTTTCCCGTACGCCGGAGGCCGCTGTCGGCTCACAGCCGGGCGAGTAGGCGATTTTGTCCATTCGGGGATGATCGACTCGTGCCGGCGTGTGGCGGCTACTGTTCCTGGTGCTGAACAAGGCGCGGCTTAAGCTTTCGCCGCGCCCTTCCAAATCAGCCTCTGGCATTTAACTGGTTCTGCGGCCCGATTGACCTCCGCGGAACATTCACTCTCAGTTCAGGCCCAAACGGCCGTATTCGCCGTCGCGAATTGCGACGTGGCCGCCACTTCCGCGGCTCCCGAATTCCGGATGGGAAGGCGCGCGGTCTCGCACTCGGGGGAATGCCGCAGCGTGGGTCCAGCCATCGGAATTCGATTCGTCCAGCTTGAAGCGGCCCACCAGTTGTTGCAAATCCAGGGCGAGACTCGATAGCTCCTCACAGGCCTTGGCCGACTCGTGCGCTCCGGAGGCCGACTCCTGGGTGATCTTCGCGATCTGCTCGACGTTGGAGCTGATTTGCTCCGACGTGCTCGTCTGTTGGATGGCGGCGGTGGCAATCTGCGAAATCATGTCGCCCACCTGCTGTGCGGCGGTGATAATTTCCTCCAGGGATGCCCCAGCCTTGGAGGTGGTCGTTACCCCGGCTTCCACCTGTTTGGTCCCGGCTTGCATTTGACCGACGGCCTCGCGGGTCTCTTTCTGCACGGTCTCGATCATCTGGGCGATTTCCTTGGTCGCTTTGGTCGTGCGCTCGGCCAGTTTACGCACCTCGTCGGCCACCACGGCAAATCCGCGGCCCTGTTCTCCGGCGCGCGCCGCCTCGATCGCGGCATTGAGGGCCAGTAGATTGGTCTGGTCCGCGATGTCGTCGATGACGGCGATGATCTTGCCGATCTGGTCGGAGTTCTTGCCCAGTTCCGCAATCTTTTTGGCCGTTGTGGTGACCGATTCGGCAATCGCCCGCATGTTGACCAGCGCTTCACTGACGATTTTGCCGCCCTCCTGGGCGATGGCCGCGGCTTTGTGGGCCGAATCCGCGGCTTTGGAGGTGTTGCTGGATACCTCGGCGACGGAAGACGACATCTCCGCTACGGCGGTTGCCACCTGGGCCGTCTGATTTTGCTGGCTGTCGGTGCCCGCCGCCATCTGCGTAGCGGAAGAAGAAATCTCCTCGCTGGCGCTGGCCAACTGCTGGGCGCTGCCCGAAACCCGCTTGATGATTTCCTGCAATTTATCCAGGAAAATATTGATCGACGAACTCAACGTCCCGATCTCGTCACTGGAAGTGATGGGGAGACGCCGCGTAAGATCCGCGTCGCCGGCGGCAACGCCCGCGGACGCCTCTTTCATCAGGCTGTCGACGAGCGAGACCCGGCTGGAGATGTTCCTGGCGATATAGACTGCCACCGCCACGCCAAAGGCCAGGCCCACGAGAACGATTCCAATGATCAGAGCCACGGCGCTGGCCTGCCCCGCCTGTTGCTCATGGCGAGACGCCGCGCCGAGTTCTTCTCCTCGCGCGATGAGGGAAGAGAGGGACTTTGCCAGCTGATCCCGCAAAGCGACGGTTTCCGGAGCGTAGGTCAGCGAGACCGCTTCCTTGGTCTTGCCCTCACGCTGCAGGTCGATGATTCGGTCCATCTTCTGGTGGTATCCATCTGCATTTGCCCGCAGGTCGGCAAGTATCTTCTTGCCTTTTTCGGTCCGGATCATGGGCTCAATCTTGGCGAAGCCGTCGGCGACCACACTGGTGTTTTGCGCGTAGCGATCCAACTCTTCCGTCCGGCTTCTGTCCACCAGAAAGCCGCGTACCTCGGCCTTCTGGTCGTTGATACGGCTTTCGATGTTCCGCATGATAGCCGTGGAAACACCCTTTTCGCCGGTGTCGGCGGAAAGCTCTCCCAGTCTTTGCAGAGACAGATAGCTGAAAATTCCCACCACCAACAGGGCCAGCAATGGTCCGCCGAACCCCAACGCCAACTTCATTCTCAAATTCAGTTTGTTCATAGTTCGCTCTCCGTTACCGCGGTTGCGCTTCGATTACATGTTTGAACTGAGCCAGTGAAATGGAAGCGCTATCTGGAACCAGAAAGCATTGCCGCGAGGCTTGTTTTGCACCAGCGTGTCGCGATAGTACTTGAAGGCAAATCCGCCGTGATGCCCGATGGAGTACCGCAGCTGCGGCCCGATTTGCAGATCGCGTCCGCGAGAGCCATCCCCCGCGATGATTCCGTTCTGGTAATCGTCCGTGGTCTGCTGATAAAAGGCGCCGTTGACTCCAAGGGCTATCTTTTTCGTGATCGACTGATCGGCGTTGAACTCGGTAAAGAACTCATTGCCGCTGTGGTAATGCGTGGAATTGTCGTAGCCGTTGATCAGATAGCTCCAGCGCGAGCTGATCTCCGTCCTGCCGTGGTTAGGCAGCAGGGTAAATCCGGCGACCGGGCCGGCCGCGAAGTTATGCTGGCCGATGTTCAAAACGTCAGTCTTCACGTAGCGGGTGCCCGGGGCAAAGAAATCCACTTCGTAGTACCAGTGGGCGATGCCTTTGTTGTTGGTGACGGAGAACGGAATCAGAGACGTGTTGCCGAGCGCGAACCTGGTGAACTTCCCCGGAGGAACGTGCAGTTGCTGATACACAAAGGGAAGGGCGATCTGACTGTCAATGGTTCCGCCCAGGAAGTGCCAGCCCCAGTTATGAGTCACCTTTACGGCGCTGGCGGCGACGCGAAGCTTGAAATCGATGGGTTCTTTCTTGCCATGGGAATCGTCAAACTCGTTGGCCGCATAGGAGCAGTCATAGTTGTAAATCATGGTCTGTCCGGGATGCGGCTGCATGCCGGTCATGACGGTTTCGACACCCACGGGAAACACGCTCGCCCCATTCTCCGTCGCGCTGGCCGACGCGAGCAACCCGAAGACGGCGGCGAAGCAGAAAGCAAAATACAAGAAACCCGTATGTTGGTTGTGGAAGGTTAATTTCATTTGGAACGTGGTCCTTTCAGGAATTAGTGCGGGCCTTACCAAAAACCGTGGATGACTTAGTTTCCAATTTCGGCGGGTGGCAAAGGATTCTTTACACTTTAAGAAAAATGTAACCGTCCTCTGTCAAATTCGCCCGGGATCTAAGGTGGATGACGGATAGAAGGATGAGGGGGACGCCGCATCTCGAACCGGGAGGTGTGCCTTAGACGGTGCGGATGGATGAATCGTTGCTGCACGGAGCATGTGCGGCTGCGAGGGGAGTGCGGGGTTGTTCCGGCCAACGATCGACTTACGAAGGCCGCCGACTCCCGTGAAAACCTCGATTTGTTAAAATCAAGGATTATCTTATCCGCGAGTAACTCATGAAAAAGCTGAGCGGTTCTGAAATCCGACGCATGTTCCTGGACTATTTCGTCCAGCGGGGACATCGCGAGGTGCATTCTTCCTCGCTGGTACCCGCCAACGATCCCACCCTGCTGTTTACCAATGCCGGCATGAACCAGTTCAAGGACGTCTTTCTGGGACTGGAAAAGCGCGAGTATAACCGCGCCACCACTTCCCAGAAGTGTGTCCGCGCCGGCGGTAAGCATAACGACCTGGAGAACGTCGGCTTCACCAATCGCCACCACACTTTTTTTGAGATGCTGGGAAATTTTTCCTTCGGCGATTACTTCAAGAAAGACGCCATCGCTTACGCCTGGGAGCTGATCACCTCGCCGGATTGGTACGGCATTCCCAAAGACCGCCTG
>CAZUCM010000238.1:0-5548 GCA_964619235.1 uncultured Terriglobales bacterium | reverse complement strand
CCTGAAGAGCAATCACGGGGCATTGCTGACCGTCCGCGACGCCGACCAGCGCAGCAACGGTTTGTATGGAACCTACAAGTTTCCCGAAACCTACATTATCGACCGGGACGGCATGATTCGCCGTAAACTGATCGGCCCCGTGGATTGGAACGACTAGGAAATTCAAGCGTATTTGCAAGGACTGTAGGAAGAGGCTTCCAGGTTTGAAACCTTGCCATTACAACTTCACTCTCTTCAGCCGCAGCGAATTCGAGATCACGGATACTGAACTGAAGCTCATCGCAGCGGCGGCGATCATCGGACTTAACAGCAAACCAAACACCGGATATAAAACGCCGGCGGCAATCGGCACTCCCAGTGCGTTATAACCGAAGGCCCACATTAGATTCTGGCGAATATTCCGCATCACCGCGCGGCTCAGCCGGCGTGCGCGTAAGATGCCGCGCAAGTCGCCCTTCAACAAAGTGATTCCGCCGCTTTCCATCGCAATTTCGGCGCCGGTCCCCATGGCAATGCCAACCTGGGCCTGGGCCAGAGCGGGCGAGTCGTTGATGCCGTCTCCCGCCATGGCCACGACATGGCCCTCCGCCTGAAGGCGTTGAATCACCTCCGCTTTTTTGCCGGGCAGGACCTCAGCTTCAGATTCGTCGATTCCCAACTCGGCGGCAACCAGCTCCGCCGTGCGGCGGCTGTCGCCGGTCAGCATGACTAAGGTTAGGCCCTCGGCATGAAGCGCGCGAATGGCCTCCGCCGTAGTGGGCTTGATCGGGTCCGCTACGCCCAGCAAGCCGGCCGGACGCCGATCCACGGCAACGTAGAGCACGCTCTGTCCCTGTTCCACCTGCGCAAAATCCGGCGCGAAATGCACTCCCAACTCCGCCATCAGGCTGCGATTGCCGACCGCGACTTCCCTGCCTTCCACCTCGCCGGCAACACCACGGCCGGTCATAGAAAGAAAATTACGGACTGCGGCCGGACTTATTCCTCTGGCCAGCGCGCCGGAGACAATCGCCTCGGCCAGCGGATGCTCACTGCCGCGTTCAACGCCGGCCGCCAGCCGCAACAGCTCAGCCTCATTGACCTCTCCGGCCGCCAGTACGGTGATCAGCCTGGGCTTGCCTTCGGTCAATGTCCCGGTCTTGTCGAAAACGATGGTATCGACCTTCTCCATGAGCTCCAGAGCTTCCGCCTGGCGAATCAATACGCCGGACTGTGCGCCGCGTCCCGTTCCCACCATAATCGCCATGGGAGTCGCCAGGCCCAACGCGCATGGGCAGGCGATGATCAGCACGGCAACGGCATTCACCAGCGCATACGCCAGTCTCGGCTGCGGCCCCAGCAGCGACCAGCCGGCAAAGGTCAGCACGGCGGCAGCAATGACGGCGGGGACAAATACGGCGGCGGCCTTATCCGCCAGCCGCTGAATCGGCGCACGGCTGCGCTGTGCCTCGCTGACCAGGCGCACAATCTGCCCCAGCATGGATTCGCTGCCCACGCGCTCCGCGCGCATGATCAGAGTTCCCGTACCGTTCATCGTGCCGCCGATCACGCCATTCCCTTTTTGCTTTTCCACCGGCAGGGACTCGCCGGTAATCATGGATTCGTCAACCGAACTGCCGCCTTCCAGAACCACGCCGTCCACGGGGACCTTCTCCCCCGGACGCACACGCAGTCGATCACCGGGGTGAACGCGTTCCAGGGGAATATCCTCTTCCGATCCATCGGGCTGCAGCAGACGCGCCAGCTTGGGGCTGAGGTCCAGCAGGCCGCGGATGGCGCTGGAAGTCCGGCTGCGCGCGCGCAACTCGAGCACCTGGCCCAGCAGAACCAGCGTGATGATAGCGGCGGCGGCTTCGTAATATACCTCCGCCACCCCATCTTTCAAAAAGGCCGACGGTAAAATCCGCGGCGCCAAGGTGGCTACAAGGCTGTAGCCGTAGGCCACAGATACGCCCATGCCGATCAGGGTGAACATATTGGCACTGCGAAACTTCAGCGACGCCCAGGCACGCTGAAAAAACGGCCATCCGCCCCAGAGCACCACCGGAGCGGCTAGAGCGAACTGCAGCCAGAGCTGAGCTCGCATGCCGAGCATGTGCGGAACCGCCATACCGGCCATACCCAAGAAAACCAGGGGTGCGGTAAACACCAGACAAACCCAGAAGCGCCGGCTCATCTCCCGCAGTTCCGCATTGGATTCCCCGGCGGTGGAGACAAGCGGAATTTCGGGCTCCAACGCCATGCCGCACTTTGGACAGGCTCCCGGCACAGCGCTATGGACCTCGGGGCACATGGGACAGAAGTAGCCGTGGGGAGCGTCTGCCGGCGCCCGTCCCCTGTCCTTCGCCGGAGGCGCCTTGTGAACAGGGATTTGCGGGAGGAGATTCCCCAATTGCACAAGACCGCCGCTTGCTGTGGAATGCATTGGTTCCGGCGAGGCGCCTGGCATCAGGTATCTGGGCGGGTCCGCCTGGAACTTCCGCGCACATGGCGAACAACAGAAGTAGTAGGTCTCGCCGGCATGCTCGAAGCGAGCCTTGGCAGTTGCCGGATCCACTGTCATGCCGCAAACAAGATCTATTGCCATGGTGAAATGCGTGGTGCCCCTTCATCTTAGATTATTCACCACAAAGAACGCTGCAAAGCGTAGCCGGGGGCGCATGGCCAACGATTCCACCGCTGCTTCGCGCCAACATCTTTTATGAGTGATCCAGGCCAGAGCCCGCCACTCTGACGGCGGGCGTTTTAAATTTGCTGCTATATTTGGGATCAGCTGGTTTTTGTTTTTTGAGGATGGAGCTTGCAATGACTGCCGTGGAAGCCTGCTTCCGATATGCCACGCCACCCGGAGAACGCGAAATGCGAGCGTTCAACCGCATATGGGAGGTCTACGGGATTCGCCGCCTCCAGTTCAATGAGTCCGAGCGCACGGTTCGCGTTGAGTACGATGCCACGCGCCTGAACGATGCCACGGTGTCCGCGCTGCTGCGCCGCGCCGGCATCGATGTGTGCGGGCAAATCGATCTGGCGATTGGTTGAGCCGGAATTTTTCTTCGTTGCCTGCCGCCTGCGGCGCGGACCGGGTTAAAAGCATTTGCTATAATTCGATATCGGGTTTTGCTTGCGCGCCCGTAGCTCAGCTGGATAGAGCGTCTGACTACGGATCAGAAGGCCGGGAGTTCGAATCTCTCCGGGCGCGCCATGAATTCGTTTCGTTTCAGGTTCGAAGATTCCGCGGCCAGATGCCTCCCCTTAAATCCACAAGCCATTTTGGGGATTCGGCGTGGCAACTTTTCAAAATCTGATGTAGCATCCCCAATGGTTGCTCCTGCAAGGGCCCGTAGCTCAATTGGATAGAGCGACAGACTTCGAATCTGTAGGTTGGGGGTTCGATTCCCTCCGGGCTCACCAAATTCCCGTCCAACCGGGGGCATGCATCCCGGCCCCCAGGCATAACCCTTAATGGTTATAGGATCTATAGAAAACTGGTGCCGGAAGTAATCTTTCCGGGCCATTCTGCCGATATCTCTTACATGAGTGCCCCGCTCGCCCCACCCATGGCCGGACCCACGAAGTTTGTCGCCCGACAGGCGATTCTTGATCGTTCGCAAAGAGTAGTCGGCTATGAGCTGCTGTTCCGCTCCGGGGTACAGAACAGTTTTCCCGATGTAAATTTTGCCAGCGCCTCCCGCGCCGTGATCGATAAATCTCTCCTGGTGGGCCTGGATGTCCTGTGTGACGGACAGAAAGCCTTCGTCAACTGCACGGCGGACGTATTGACCGATCAACTGGTGACGGTTCTGCCGCCGGCGACCACGGTGGTGGAGATCCTGGAATGGATTGAGGTCAGCGATCAGATCGTTGCCGCCTGCCGGGCATTGAAAAACGCGGGCTATATGCTGGCGCTCGACGACTTTGTGCCGGATGGTCCGCAGCAGGAGTTACTGGGACTGGCCGACGTCATCAAGCTTGACGTGCAATATACGGCGCCCGGCGATTATCGCGCCTTCATCCGCGAACATCTGGCGCGCGGACGCTGGATGGTGGCCGAAAAGGTGGAGACGCAGGAACGCTTCGAAGAAGCCCGCAACGCCGGATTCACCCATTTTCAAGGCTATTTTTTCGCCAAGCCGGTGATTTTAGGAATGCCGGACCTGCCTGCGGATACGCTGAATCGCATTCGTCTGTTGCAGTGCATCGCCAGCACGGACTTGAATTACCGGGATGTGGAAACCATCATCAAATGCGATCCCGCCCTGTGTTACCGGCTGCTGCGTTATCTGAATTCGGCACTATTCTCCCTTCCCTGCAGCGTCCGCTCGGTGAGGCACGCCCTCAGCCTGTTGGGCGATCAGGAAGTCAGACGCTGGGTGGCACTGATCGTCGCTGTGGCCGCAATGCAGGACAAACCCGCCGCATTGTTGAAACTGGCCCTGCTACGGGCAAAGTTTTGTGGAGCCATGGGAGCCTTATTGAACTGGCAGGGCGGCGATCTGTTCCTGCTGGGGTTGTTCTCCCTGATGGATACCATCCTGGACATTCCCATGCACGACCTGCTGGGCCGGGTTTCGCTTCCCGAGCAGATTCGCGAGACATTGCTGGGCGGCCATACGCGCCTGGATACGCTGATGAAACTGGTTCACGCCCTGGAATCCGCCGATTTCGATTGTTGCGATGAGATCGCCAAACTGCTGAAAGTGCAGGAAAGCGTCATCTCCCAGACGTACTTCGAATCGGTGGCGTGGACCAAAGATTTCGCCAGTCTTGCCTGAGCGGCAAATCACGGTGGGTAAGCGCTGGACACCGGAGTTCCCACTGCACACGCACTAGCCCGTTACCGTTGCTTCCTTCCGGACCTGGCGGGGTTGGCGGGATTGCATCGCGTGGGACCGATGCCCAGCTTTTGCATTCTATCAAATCGTAAAATCACCTCTCCGCTTTGATGGCGTTCCACGTTCCACGCTTCCCGTTCCACGTTGACCGCTCGCATGATGGACACAGTTTCCAGCCTGGAAGGTGGCAGGAAAAACGTGGAACGATCCTGCGCCGGTAACTGGCATCTGCCCACGAGCTCTGATCTAATACACACATCATGCCGGCCGTAGCCAGGAGCAACGCCCTTGATCGTCACTTTCAGGTGTCGCTCTTTCTTTTGCTCAGCACCGGCTTCGCCACCTTGGCCTCCACCGGGCGCCTGGACGGGCTCTCGTTGTTGCTGGTGGGCATCGGCCTGGTGCTACGCGGATGGCAACTGGCCCGCAACTACGAATTCAAAATCTCCGAGCGCTGGACCTCCTGGATCACCCTGGGCTATGTGCTGTTTTATGCGGCTGACTATTTTCTGTTTTCCGCGGGCAGCGCCACCCCATTCGTAGCCGCCACCGTGCACCTGGTTTTGTTCGCCATGGTGGTGAAGATCTTCTCCATCCAGCGCGACCGGGATTACGTCTATCTGGCGGTCCTGGCCTTTCTGGAAGTATTGGCCGCCTCGGTGCTGACCGTAGATACCGTCTTTCTGGCCGCGTTCACGTTATTCCTGCTAGTGGCG